>NZ_BAAAHE010000038.1 GCF_039525035.1 Sporichthya brevicatena | reverse complement strand
CGGGGCGGGTGGGGGCGGGCGGGGCGGGGCGTCAGCCGGTGCGGGAGACGACGACGTCGCAGAGGTACTCGAGGAGCTCCCGGGCGGGGCCGGGGGGCAGGGGGGCGAGGGTGGCGCGGGCGTCGTCGGCCCAGCGCTGGAGGTCCTGGCGGGCGCGGTCCATCGCGGGGTTGGCGCGGAGCAACGTCAGAGCCTCGGCGTGGAGGGCGTCGTCGGTGAGGTCCGAGCGGAGGAGCTCCTGCAGCCGGGCGTCGGCGGGGTCGTCGGACGCGAGGACGTGGAGCATCGGCAGGGTCGGGACGCCCTCGCGGAGGTCGGTGCCCGGAGTCTTGCCGGACTCCTCGGACTCCGAGGTGATGTCGAGCAGGTCGTCGGAGAGCTGGAACGCGACACCGATGCGCTCGCCGAAGCGGGTGAGCTCGTCGACGATGTGCTCCGGGGCCCCCGCCAACAGCGAGCCGAACCGGGCGCAGGTGGCGATCAGGGACGCCGTCTTGTCCGCGACGACCGAGAGGTAGTGCTGCATCGGGTCGTCGTTCTCGCCCGGGCCGACGGTCTCACGGATCTGCCCGGTGCACAGGCGCTCGAAGCACCGCGCCTGGATCCGGACGCACTCGGGACCGAGGTCCGCCAGCAGGTCGGAGGCGCGGGCGAACAGGAAGTCGCCGGTGAGGATCGCGACCGTGTTCCCCCAGCGGGAGTTCGCGCTCTCGGCCCCGCGCCGCATGGACGCCTCGTCCATGACGTCGTCGTGGTACAGCGTCCCGAGGTGGGTCAGCTCGCAGACGACGGCCGACGGGACGATCCCCGCCGCGTGCGGGTCGCCGAACTGGGCGGCCAGCAGCACGACCAGGGGCCGGAACCGCTTGCCGCCCGCGTCGACGAGGTGCCGCGAGGTCTCGGTGACGAAGGGGTAGTCCCCCTTCACCGCGTCCCGGAGGGCGGCCTCGACGGCGTCCATGCCGGCACGGAGGTCCTCGACCAGGTCAGGGGCGACCCGGTCGAGATCCAGCCCCAGGCTGTTGGACACGCCGGCCTTCTTCCGCGAGCTACGGCAACGAGGAAACTAGCTGATCAGGAACGACGCGCTGTCCGCGAGGTCCAGGACCGGCTGCGGCGCCACGCCGAGGAACACCGTAACCGCCACGCCGATCCAGACCGCCAGCGCGGTCGTCGTGGAGGGCACGACGACCCGCGGACCGTCCGTCACCGGTGCGGAGAAGAACATCAGCACGATGACCCGGATGTAGAAGAACGCGGCGATCGCGGAGGACAGCACACCGACGACGACCAGCGGGGTCGCCCCGGCCGAGACCGACGCCGAGAACACCGCGAACTTGGCCGTGAAGCCGCTGGTGAGCGGGATCCCGGCGAAGGCCAGCAGCAGCAGGGCGAACAGGCCACCGACCACCGGCGAGCGCCGGCCCAGGCCGGCCCACTGCGAGAGGTGAGTCGCCTCGCCGGTCCCGTCCCGGACCAGGGAGACGATGGCGAAGGCCGCGATCGTCGAGAAGCCGTAGGCGAGCAGGTAGAACATCGTCGCCGACAGGCCCTCGGCGTTGGTCGCGACCAGGCCGACGAGGATGAAGCCGGCGTGGGCGATCGACGAGTACGCCAGCATGCGCTTGACGTCGGTCTGGACGAGCGCGACCAGCGAACCGAAGAGCATCGTGGCGATCGCGACGCCCCAGAACATCGGGTGCCAGTCCCACTTCGCACCACCGAGGCCGACGTAGAACACGCGGAGCAGGGCGCCGAACGCGGCAACCTTGGTCGCGGCGGCCATGAAGGCCGTGATCGGCGTCGGGGCGCCCTGGTAGACGTCCGGGGTCCACGCGTGGAACGGGACGGCGCCGACCTTGAACAGCAGACCGACGGCGAGCAGCGCCATACCGATCAGCAGCAGGGCGTCGTTCGACTCGCTGCCGGACACCGCGGCGTTGATCTCCGACAGGCGGACGCTGCCGGCGTAGCCGTAGAGCATCGCGATGCCGTAGAGGAAGAACGCGGAGGAGAACGCACCGAGCAGGAAGTACTTGAGCGCAGCCTCCTGCGAGAGCAGGCGACGGCGACGGGCCAGACCGCAGAGCAGGTACAGCGGCAGCGAGAGGACCTCGAGCGCGACGAACATGATCAGCAGGTCGTTGGCCGCCGGGAAGATCAGCATGCCGCCGATCGAGAACATCATCAGCGGGTAGATCTCGGTCTGCGCCCATCCGCGGCGCGTGACCTCCTTCTCCGCCGCCGAGCCCGGCACGGTCGCGGCCGACGCGGCGAACTCGCCACCGAGGCGACGCTCGGCCAGCAGCAACACCGCGATGACGCCGAGCAGCAGGATCGTGCCCTGCAGGAACAGCGTCATGCCGTCGACGGCCAACGAGCCCTCGGCGGAGACGCTCTGCGGGACGGCGCGAGCGTTCTCCTGCGCCTCGTCGGTGAGCGTGCACACCACGACGAACGCGGCGATCAGACCGGTGAGGGAGAGACCGATCTGGAGAATCCGGCGGTACGCGCGCGGCACGAACGCCTCGACGACGACCGCGAGCACACCGGCTGCGAAGACGATCAGGATCGGCGACAGCTCGTAGTACTCGATCTTCGGCGCGGGGATGAGCGGCTCCGCCGCCGCCAGGCTGATCACTTGGACTCCTCTGCGCTACCGGCCGCCGTCTGCGCGACCGAGGCCGGCGTGCCGGCCGGGTGTTCCGGAGCGGGGTCGACCCGTTCGACTTGGGCGAGCTTGCGGTCGACGGCCGGGTCGATGACGTCGAGCAGCGGCTTCGGGAAGAACCCGAGCGCGAGGATGACGACGATCACCGGGGTGACGACGACCAGCTCACGGGTCTTCAGATCCGGAGTCTCCTCGTTGCCCTCGGTGAGCTCACCGGCCATCGTCCGCTGGTAGGCGATGAGGACGTACAGCGCGGCGAGCAGGACGCCCAGGACCGCGAAGTACCCCGCGATCGGGTATCGCGTGAACGTGCCGAGCAACACCATGAACTCGCTGACGAACGGCGCGAGACCGGGCAGCGACAGGTTCGCGAGACCCGCGAACAGGAAGGTGCCGGCGAGGACCGGCGCCACCTTCTGCACACCGCCGTAGGACGAGATCAGGCGCGAGCCGCGGCGGGACATCAGGAAGCCGGCGACCAGGAGCAGGCCGGCGGTCGCGAAGCCGTGGTTGACCATGTACAGCGTCGCGCCGGTCTGGCCCTGACTGGTCATCACGAAGATGCCCAGGACGATGAAGCCGAAGTGCGAGACCGACGCGTAGGCGATCAGGCGCTTCAGGTCGACCTGGCCGATCGCGACGACCGCGCCGTACAGGATGCTGATCAGCGCGAGCACGACGATCGTCGGCGCGAACCAGCGCGCGGCCTCCGGGAACAGCGGCAGGCACAGGTGCAGCATCGCGAAGACGCCGACCTTGTCGAGGATGCCCGAGAGCAGGACGCCGTTGGACGGGGTCGCCTCGGCCATCGCGTCCGGCAACCAGGTGTGGAACGGCCACAGCGGCGCCTTGATCGCGAAGGCGACGAAGAAGCCCAGGAACATCCAGCGGGCGGTCTCGGTGCCGAAGTCGTAGCCGATCAGGTTCGGCAGGTAGTAGGCCTTCTCCCCACCCGGGCCGGCGAAGTTGATCCACACGACCGCGACCAGCATGAGCAGGCCGCCGAGCAGGTTGTAGAGCAGGAACTTGACCGCCGCGTACTGCCGCTGCGGGCCGCCGAAACGCCCGATCAGGATGTACATCGGGATCAGCATCGCCTCGAACAGGACGTAGAAGAGGAACACGTCCAGCGCGGCGAACTGACCGATGGCCATCGCCTCGAGCACGAGCATCATCGACACGTACAGCTGCGGGGTGCCGCCGCCGGGGCCGGTCTGCGCGTGCTCGCCCTCGTCCAGGTCACGCCACGAGGCGAGCAGCAGGATCGGCATGAGCGCCGCGGTGAGCAGCACCATCGTGAAGCCGATGCCGTCGACGCCGAGCGCGTAGCTGACGCCGAACTCGGGGATCCAGTCGTGGTTCTCGACCATCTGGAAGCGCGAACCGTTCGGTTCGAACTGGAAGGCCGCGACGATGACGACGCCGAGCGTCACGAGCGACGCGATCAGCGCGACGCGCCGCGCGAGCTCGCCCTGCGAACGGGGCGTCAGGCCGGCGAGAGCCGCACCCACGAGGGGTACGGCCATCGCGACCGTCATGAAGGGGAAGTCGTCCATCAGAGCCTCACCACCAGAACGCCGAGGACGACGAGGCCCGCGCCTCCGAAGATCGTCAAGGCGTAGGAGCGCACGTAGCCGGCCTGCATCCGGCGAACCCGTCCGGCCGTTCCGCCGAGCAGGGCCGCGATGCCGTTGACGACGTTGTCGAGGCCGCGGTTGTCGAGCCAGACCAGGAACCGGGTGACCCACTGGCCGGGTCGCATCAGGACGGTCTCGTTGATCGCGTCCTGGTACAGGTCCGACCGGGCCGCGTTGACGAGCACACCGCCGACCGGCTGCGTCTTGGGCACCTCGCGCACCGCGTACATCTGGTACGCGAGCGCGAACCCGAGGATCACCGCGGTCAGCGTCATGCCCGTGTAGGCGAGGACCGGCAGCGGCAGGTCGTGGTGCTCCTCGCCGACGACCGGCGCGAGCCAGGTGACGATGCCGTCGTTGATCAGCAGCAGACCACCGAGCACGGCGCCGCCGGCCAGCACGATCAGCGGCACGGTCATCAGCTTCGGCGACTCGTGCGGGTGCACGTCGTCGTCCCAGCGCTTGTCGCCGAAGAACGTCATCAGCATGACGCGGGACATGTAGAACGCGGTGATCGCGGCGCCGAGCAGCGCGCAGATCCCGAGCACGACGTTGTCCGCGAACGCGGCCTCGATGATCTTGTCCTTCGACCAGAACCCGGCGAACGGCGGGACGCCGATGATCGCCAGGAAGCCCAGGCCGAAGCACGCATAGGTGATCGGCATCGCCGCTCTGAGCGCGCCGTACCTGCGCATGTCGGTGTCGTCGTGCATCCCGTGCATGACCGACCCGGCCGAGAGGAAGAGCCCGGCCTTGAAGAAGCCGTGGGTCAGCAGGTGGAAGATCGCGAACGCGTAACCCGCCGGGCCGAGGCCCGCGGCGAGGACCATGTACCCGATCTGCGACATCGTCGAGGCGGCGAGCGCCTTCTTGATGTCGTCCTTCGCGGTACCGATGATCGCGCCCATCAGCAGCGTGACCGCGCCGACGATGGCCACCACGAGCTGGGCGGTGTCCGAGAGGTTGTAGATCGGCGCCGACCGCACGATGAGGTACACGCCGGCGGTGACCATGGTCGCGGCGTGGATCAGTGCGGAGACCGGCGTCGGACCGGCCATGGCGTCGAGCAGCCAGGCCTGCAGGGGGAACTGCGCCGACTTGCCGACCGCGCCGAGCAGCAGCATCAGGCCGATCGCGGTGACCCAGCCGTCGCTCGCGCCCGGCACCGCCTCGAAGACCTCACCGAAGGCCAGGGAGCCGAACTGGTCGAACATGAGAAACATCGCGACGAGCAGACCGATGTCACCGACGCGGTTCATGACGAAGGCCTTCTTGGCCGCCGTCGCGTAGTCCGGCACGTGCTGCCAGAACCCGATCAGCAGGTACGACGCCAGACCGACGCCCTCCCACCCGACGAACAGCATCAGGTAGGAGTCGGCGAGGACCAGCAGCAGCATCGCCGCGACGAACAGGTTCAGGTAGCCGAAGAACCGCCGGCGACGCACGTCGTGCGCCATGTACCTGACCGAGTACACGTGGATCAGGAAGCCGACGAACGTGATCAGCAGGACGAAGCAGATCGAGAGCTGGTCGACCTGGAGACCGACGCCGAGCTGAAGGGCCCCGGTGTCGATCCAGTCGTAGAGGTGCTGGTTGTAGCTGCGCTCGTTCGAGTCCTTGCCCAGCAGGGTCAGGAACTGGATGAAGCCGATGACGAACGAGCCGAACACGGTGGCGCACCCGAGCAGGTGGCCCCAGGAGTCGGTCCGCTTGCCCCCGCAGAGCAGGACCAGCGCACCGAACAGCGGCAGCGCGATCAGCACCCAGGTGAGGTTGAAGACGCCGGTCGCATCGGCGACCTGCTGCAGCTGCTGGACGTGCTCGGCGCCCTCGGACGTGTAGATCATCTCGGGCCCCTCAGTACTTCAGCAGGTTCGCGTCGTCGACGGAGGCGGAGCGGCGCGTCCGCTGCATCGTCACGATGATCGCGAGGCCGACCACGACCTCGGCCGCCGCGACGACCATCACGAACAGCGCGATGACCTGGCCCTCCAGCGTTCCGTGCTGGCGGGCGAAGGTGACGAAGGCGAGGTTCGCGGCGTTGAGCATGAGCTCGACGCACATGAACACGATGATCGCGTTACGCCGCGTCAGAACCCCGGCGGCGCCGATGGTGAACAGCAGCGCCGAGAGGTAGAGGTAGTTCGCCGGGTTCACTCCGTACCGCCTCTCCCCAGCGGCCGTGCCGTGCGGGACTCGTCCACGTCCTCACCCGCGAGGAGTTCCTCGGGCGTGACGACCTCGTTCGGGGCGCGGACGTCGCCGCGGTCGCGCAGGGTGGTCGACACCGACAGCTCCGACGGCGTGCCGTCCGGCAGCAGCGCCGGCATGTCGACCGCGTTGCTGCGGGCGTAGACACCGGGCGGCGGCAGCTGGGTGACGATGCCGCCCTCCTTGAAGCGCTGGATCGAGCGCTCCTTCTGCGTGAGCTTCTGGCCGATCTGCTCGCGGTGCGCCAGCACCATCGCGCCGAGCGCGGCGGTGATGAGCAGCGCGCCGACGACCTCGAAGGCGAAGACGTAGCGGGTGAAGATCAGCTCCGCGAGGCCCTCGACGTTCCCGCCCTGCGCGTTGTTCGCGGCCTCCAGGCCGACGAACCCGCCGACGTCGGCGTTCGCGAAGCCGGCGATCAGGAGGATGCCGAACCCGAGGCCCGCGACCATCGCGGCGATGCGCTGACCCTTCAGCGTCTCGACGAGCGAGTCGGACGAGTCGACGCCGATCAGCATCAGGACGAAGAGGAACAGCATCATGACCGCGCCGGTGTAGACGACCACCTGCGCGACCGCGAGGAACGGCGCGGCCTGGACCGCGAAGAACATCGCCAGGTTGACCATGACCACGGCCATCCAGAGGGCCGAGTGCACGGCCTTCCTGGACCCGACGATCGCCAACGCGGCGAGCACGGTGATGGGAGCGAGGACCCAGAACAGGACGGCCTCGCCCGTGGAGGTGTTGTTCACTGCGCCGAACCCTCCTCGCGCGGACGGAACAGGGAGGGATCCGCGCCGGTGACCTTGCCGGCGTAGTAGTCCTGCTCCGTCGTCCCCGGGTACATCGGGTGCGGCGCCTCGACCATGTTCTCCAGCAGCGGCGCGAGCAGCTCGGCCTTGGTGAAGATCAGGTTCTCGCGGCTGGAGTCGGCCAGCTCGAACTCGTGGGTCATGGTCAGCGCACGCGTCGGGCAGGCCTCGATGCACAGCCCGCAGAAGATGCAGCGCAGGTAGTTGATCTGGTAGACGCGGCCGTAGCGCTCCCCCGGCGAGAACCGCTCACCGGCGAGGTCGTCGTTGTCGGCGCCCTCGACGTAGATCGCGTCCGCCGGGCAGGCCCAGGCGCACAGCTCGCAGCCGACGCACTTCTCCAGCCCGTCCGGGTGCCGGTTGAGCTGGTGGCGCCCGTGGAAGCGCGGGGAGATGCGGGGTCCGCCCTCCTTGCCCTTCACCTGCTCCGGGTAGAACTCCGTCGTCTTCTTCCGGAACATCGCTCCGAAGGTGACGGCGAACCCCGCGAGGGCATCGGTCAACTTAGGCATCGAGCTCGCCCCTTCCCGGCTCGGAGCCGGTACTCGACCGCAGGCCGGCGCCGCTGGTCGTCACCGGAACCTGACCCGGCATCGGCGGCACGGGGTAGCCCCCGGCGAACGGATCGAACTCGGCCACCGGCTCGGGTTCGTCCTCCGCAGGCTTGGCCCGCACCACTTCCCAGACCCACGTCAGCAGCAGCAGTGCCGCCAGCACACCGGCCGCGACCAGAACGATGTTCTGGACGTCGTGCCCCTCGTTGCGCAGCGCCTGGATCGTCGCGATCAGCAGGATCCAGCCGATGGAGACCGGGATGAGCACCTTCCACCCCAGGGCCATGAACTGGTCGTAGCGCATCCGGGGCAGCGTGCCGCGGAGCCAGATGAACAGGAAGATGAAGCACAGCAGCTTGCCCATGAACCACAGCACCGGCCACCAGTTCTCGTTGGCACCCGGCCAGATCGGGCCACCGATCGGCCACGGCGCCTGCCAGCCACCGAGGAACAGCGTGACGGCGAGCGCGGAGACCGTCGTCAGGGCGATGTACTCACCGAGGAAGAACAGCGCGAACTTGATCGAGCTGTACTCGGTGTGGAAACCACCGACCAGCTCACCCTCCGCCTCGGGGAGGTCGAACGGCGGGCGGTTGGTCTCACCGACCATCGCGATGACGAAGACGATGAAGGACGGCAGCAGCGCGACGCCGTACCAGAGGTCGGACTGCGCGGCGACGATCTCCGACGTCGACATCGAGCCCGCGTAGAGGAAGACGCCGACGAACGAGAGCGCCATCGCGAGCTCGTAGCTGATCATCTGCGCGGTCGAGCGAAGACCACCGAGCAGCGGGTAGGTCGAGCCCGAGGACCAGCCGGCGAGGACGATGCCGTAGATCGCGGCGCTGGACGCGGCGAGGATGAACAGGACGGCGATGGGGGTGTCCGTCACCTGCAGGACGGTCTTCTCGCCGAAGATCGAGACCTCGGGACCGATCGGGATCACCGCGAAGGCGAGGAACGCACCCGTCGCCGAGATGATCGGCGCGATCACGAACACGGCCTTGTCGGCCGCCTTCGGGATGATGTCCTCCTTCAGCATCAGCTTGACGCCGTCGGCCAGCGACTGCAGCGAGCCCTGCGGACCCGTGCGGTTCGGGCCGACGCGCTGCTGCATCCAGGACACCGCGCGCCGCTCGAAGACGATGTTGAACAGCGTGATGACCATGAGGAACGCGAAGATGGCCACGCACTTGATGAGCATGATCCACCACACGTCGTGGCCGAACTGCGCAAGGTGCGAACCGTCCGCGTCAGCGAGCAGGAAGTCCTGCTGCGCGAACTGAAGCCCCGTCACAGGGAACCTCCCGCGTGAATGCGGACGACGGCGCCGGCGTCGACCCCGAGATCGCGGCGGACCGCGCTGCCCGGGGACTTCATCGGCAGCCAGACCACTCGGTCCGGCATGTCGGTGACCGTCAGCGGCAGCGTGACCGTGCCGCGGTCGGTGGTGACGACGACGAGGCCGCCGTCGGAGGCGCCGATCTCCTCCGCCGTGGCGGCGGAGAGCCGGACGACCGGCTTGCGGGCCGTGCGCGCCAGGTGCGGCTCGCCGTCCTGCATGCGACCGAGGTCGAGCAGCAGGTTCCAGCTCGCCAGCACGGCCTCGCCGCGCTGCGGCGCGGGCGCGCTCGGGGCGGGGACGTTCGACGCCGCGACCGGGCCGCTCCAGCGACCGAGGGCGGCGAGTTCGTTCCGCGCCGCCGCGCCGTCGCGCAGCCCGAGCGAGCGGTCCATCTCGTCCGCGATCGCCTCGAGCACACGCAGGTCCGTCATCGGGGACGCACCCTGCAGCGCCTGCGCGAAGGGCCGCATGCGGCCCTCCCAGTTCAGGAACGTCCCGGACTTCTCCGCGACCGGCGGGACCGGGAAGACCACGTGGGCGCGCTCGGTGACCTCGCTCGCGCGGACCTCGATGGAGACGAGGAAGTCGACGAGGCTGAACGCGATCAACGCGTTCGACGGGTCGGGCAGGTCGTCGGCGTCGACGCCGGCGACGACGAGCGAGCTGATCTGGTGCGCGGAGATCGCGGCGAGGATCCCGGCGGTGTCGCGACCGGCCAGGCTCGGCAGCGACTCGACGCCCCACGCGGCGGCGACCTGGGCGCGAGCCTCCGGGTCGGCGACCGGACGACCGCCCGGCAGCAGCGTGGGCAGCGCACCGGCCTCGACCGCACCGCGGTCACCGGCCCGGCGCGGGATCCACGCGACGCGCGCCCCGGTCGAGGACGCGAGGCGGGCGACCGCGGACAGCGCGCCCGGCGTGACCGCGAGGCGCTCGCCGGCGAGGATCACGGCGCCCGGCTGCCGGAGCAGGTCGCCGACCTCACCGCCGGAGCCGAGCGAGTCCAGCACCGCGGCCTCGGCGCCCGGCACGGTCGGCAGCAACCGGCCGCCGGCCTTCGCGAGACCGTTGGACGCGAACGGGGCGATCGAGAAGATCGGCATCCGCCGCGCCAGGTGCGCCTTGCGCAGCCGCAGGAAGATGCTCGCGGCCTCCTCCTCGGCCTCCAGGCCGACGAGCAGCACGACCGGAGCCGCCTCGATCGCGCCGAACGTCACGGCGTTCGGGGTCCCGGCGAACAGGCCCTGGCCGGCGACGTGCGTCGCGAGGAAGTCCGCCTCCTCGGCCGAGTGGCCGCGGGAGCGGAAGTCGATGTCGTTGGTGTCAAGGCAGATGCGGGCGAACTTGGCGTACGCGTAGTTGTCCTCGAGCGTGAGCCGACCACCCGTCAGAACGGCGGCGCGGCCGCGGTCGTTCTCCAGCCGCTCGGCGACGAGGGCGAGGGCCTCGCGCCAGGACGCGGGCTTGAGCTCACCGTCGTGATCGCGGATCAGCGGGGTGGTCAGGCGGTCCGGGCGGGTCGCGTAGGTGAACGCGAACCGGCCCTTGTCGCAGTTCCACTCCTCGTTGACCTCGGGGTCCTCCGCCGCGAGGCGGCGCATGACCTTGCCGCGGCGGTGGTCCGTGCGCAGCGAGCAGCCGCCGGAGCAGTGCTCGCACACGCTCGGCGTCGAGATCAGGTCGAACGGACGCGACCGGAACCGGTACGCGGCCGAGGTGAGCGCGCCGACCGGGCAGATCTGGATCGTGTTGCCCGAGAAGTAGGACTCGAACGGCGCGTTCTCGTAGATCGACACCTGCTGCAGGGCGCCACGCTCGAACATGTCGATGAACGGGTCGCCCGCGATCTGCTTGGAGAAGCGGGTGCAGCGGGCGCAGAGGACGCAGCGCTCGCGGTCGAGCAGGACCTGCGCGGAGATGTTCACCGGCTTCGGGAACGTCCGCTTCTGCTCCTGGAACCGGGAGTCGGCGCGGCCGTTCGACATCGCCTGGTTCTGCAGCGGGCACTCGCCGCCCTTGTCGCAGACCGGGCAGTCGAGCGGGTGGTTGATCAGGAGCAGCTCCATCACGCCCTGCTGCGCCTTGTCGGCGACCGGCGAGGTGAGCTGGGTCTGCACGACCATGCCGTCGGCGACGGTGGTGGTGCAGGACGCGAGCGGCTTGCGCTGGCCCTCGACCTCGACCAGGCACTGGCGGCAGGCGCCGACCGGGTCGAGCAGCGGGTGGTCGCAGAACCGCGGGATCTGGATGCCGATCTGCTCGGCGGCCCGGATGATCAGCGACCCCTTGGGGACGCGAACCTCGATGCCGTCGATCGTCAGCGTCACGAGGTCGACGGGCTTGGCGAGCTCACCGCCCGGGTTGCCGGACGGCGGAACGGTGACGGTCATGCCGGGGCTCCCGCGAACAAGGTCGACGCAACCGGGTCGAACGGACAGCCACCCTGAAGGTGAGCCAGGTACTCGTCCCGGAAGTACTCGATGGAGGAGGTGATCGGGCTGGTCGCACCGTCGCCGAGCGCGCAGAAGGAGCGGCCGAGGATGTTGTCGGAGATGTCGAGCAGCTGGTCGATCTCCTCCGGGCTCCCCTGGCCGGCCTCCCACCGCTTGAGCAGGCGGACGAGCCAGTAGGTGCCCTCACGGCACGGCGTGCACTTGCCGCAGGACTCGTGCGCGTAGAACTCGGTCCACCGCAGGACGGCGCGCACCACGCAGGTGGTCTCGTCGAAGATCTGCAGCGCCTTGGTACCGAGCATCGACCCGGCGCCGGCGACACCCTCGTAGTCCAGCGGGACGTCGAGGTGCGCGTCGGTCAGCAGCGGGGTCGACGAGCCGCCCGGCGTCCAGAACTTCAGCTTGTGCCCGGGCCGCATGCCGCCGGACAGGTCGAGCAGTTCCCGCAGCGTCACGCCGAGCGGGGCCTCGAACTGACCGGGGTTCGCGACGTGACCGGAGAGCGAGTAGAGCGTGTAGCCCTTGCTCTTCTCGGTCCCCATCGACTGGAACCAGGACGCACCGCCGAGGACGATCGACGGCACCGACGCGATCGACTCGACGTTGTTGATGACCGTCGGGCAGCCGTACAGACCCGCGACCGCGGGGAACGGCGGCCGCAGGCGCGGCTGGCCGCGACGACCCTCGAGCGAGTCGAGCAGCGCCGTCTCCTCGCCGCAGATGTAGGCGCCGGCGCCGGCATGGACGACGATCTCGAGGTCGTAACCGGAGCCGAAGATGTTCTTGCCGGCGTAGCCCTTGGCGTAGGCCTCCTGCACCGCCTTCTGCACGCGGCGGATGACGTGCAGGACCTCACCGCGGATGTAGATGAACGCGTGGGTCGCGCGGATCGCGTAGGACGCGATGATCACGCCCTCCACGAGCACGTGCGGGTTGGCCATCATCAGCGGGATGTCCTTGCACGTGCCCGGCTCGGACTCGTCCGCGTTGACGACGAGGTAGTGCGGTTTGTTGTCTCCCTGCGGGATGAAGGACCACTTCATCCCGGTGGGGAACCCGGCGCCGCCACGACCGCGGAGGCCGGAGTCCTTCACCAGGGTGATCAGGGCGTCGGGCTGGAGCTGCAGGGCGGTGCGCGCGGCCGCGTAACCGCCGCGGCGCTCGTAGCCCGCCATCGTCCAGGAGTCGGCGTCGTCCCAGTGGGCCGACAGAACCGGGGTCAGCATGCTCAGATCCCCCCGTCCGGCATGGCGGGTGCGCGGTCGCCGCGCTCCTTGGCGTACTTCAGGCCCAGCAGGGAGGCGGGACCGGCCGAGACACCTTCGTCGGCGCGGCCGTCGGGGAAGCCCGCGAGCACCCGCGAGGCCTCCTTCCACGTGCAAACGCGGTTGGCGCCGCGCGTGGGGGCGACCGGGTCGCCGCGCCGCAGCTTGTCGACGAGCTCCTTCGCGGAGGTGATCGTCTGGTTGTCGAAGAACTCCCAGTTGACCATCATCACCGGCGCGAAGTCGCAGGCCGCGTTGCACTCGATGTGCTCGAGCGTGACCTTCCCGTCCGCGGTGGTCTCGTCGTTGCCGACGCCGAGGTGCTCCTTGAGCGCGGAGAAGATGGCGTCGCCGCCCATGACCGCGCAGAGCGTGTTCGTGCAGACGCCGACGTGGTAGTCACCG
Organism: Sporichthya brevicatena; assembly: GCF_039525035.1. NCBI lineage: Bacteria > Bacillati > Actinomycetota > Actinomycetes > Sporichthyales > Sporichthyaceae > Sporichthya > Sporichthya brevicatena. Next base: position 93,044 of record NZ_BAAAHE010000038.1, on the reverse strand, counting down.
ATCGGGCGGCGCTTGTACATCGTGTAGAACGTCGCGACCGCGCCGACCTCGGCGACGGTGAGACCGAGCTCCTCGGCGCACATCGCGACGCCCTCGGGGCTGACGAAGCCCTCCTCGGCCTGGCACAGGTGCAGCATCGGCAGCAGGGCCGACCGGGGCTCCGGGTACCGGGCGATGATCGCGCGCATGTCCTCGCGCGTCTTCTCAGACAGACTCAACGGTCCACTCCACCCATGACGGGGTCGATCGACGCGACCGCAGCGATGACGTCGGCCACCAGGCTCCCGTTGCTCATCGCCGCGGTGGACTGCAGGTTCACGAAGCCCGGGTCGCGGAAGTGCACGCGCCAGGGCTTGGTGCCGCCGTCGGACACCATGTGGCAGGCGAGCTCACCGCGCGGGGACTCGACCGCGGTGTAGACCTGGCCGGCCGGAACGCGGAAGCCCTCGGTCACCAGCTTGAAGTGGTGAATGAGGGACTCCATGGACTCGCCCATGATCTTCTTGATGTGCTCGAGCGAGTTACCCATGCCGTCGCCGCCGAGCGCGAGCTGTGCCGGCCAGGCGATCTTCTTGTCGGCGACCATCACCGGACCCGGCTGCTTCTCCAGCCGTTCCACGCACTGGGCGATGATCTTGATCGACTCGCCCATCTCGTTGAGCCGGATGATGTAGCGGTCGTAGGCGTCGCAGTTCTCGCCGGTGACGACGTCGAAGTCGTAGGTCTCGTACCCGCAGTACGGCTGCGACTTGCGCAGGTCGTGCGGGAGGCCCGTGGCCCGGAGGATCGGGCCGGTGACGCCGAGAGCCATACAGCCCGTCAGATCGAGGTACCCGACCCCGACGGTGCGGCCCTTCCAGATCGGCTGGCCGTTGAGGAGCTTGACGTAGTCCTGGTGCCGCGAGGGCCAGACCTCGATCAGTTCCTTGATCTTGGCGATCGCGGTGTCCGGCACGTCCTGGATCACGCCACCGGGGCGGACGTAGGCCATGTTCATCCGGAGGCCGGTGATCTCCTCGAAGATGTCGAGGACCATCTCGCGCTCGCGGAAGCCGAACATCATGCCGGTGATCGCGCCGAGCTCCATGCCGCCGGTGCCGATGGCGACCAGGTGCGAGGAGATGCGGTTGAGCTCCATCATCAGCACGCGAATGACGTTGGCCCGCTCGGGAATGTCGTCCGTGATGCCGAGCAGCTTCTCGACCGCGAGGCAGTAGACCGTCTCGTTGAAGATCGGCGAGAGGTAGTCCATGCGCGTCACGAACGTGACGCCCTGGGTGAAGGTCCGGTACTCGGTGTTCTTCTCGATACCGGTGTGCAGGTACCCGATGCCGCAGCGGACGTCGGTGACGGTCTCGCCCTCCAGCTCGAGAACGAGCCGGAGCACGCCGTGCGTCGACGGGTGCTGCGGACCCATGTTGACGACGATGCGCTCCTCGGGAGCCTCGCCGAGCTCGGCGATGAGGCTGTCCCAGTCACCGCCGCTGACGTGGAAGACCTTGCCCTCGGTGGTGTCCGACGCCGAGGCGTAGGAGTCCTGGGCCTGAGTCTGCGTCTGATCACTCATCAGCTGTACGACCTCCGCTGGTCGGGCGGCGGGATGGTGGCGCCCTTGTACTCCACGGGAATGCCACCGAGCGGGTAGTCCTTGCGCTGCGGGTGACCGGGCCAGTCGTCCGGCATCATGATCCGCGTCAGCGCCGGGTGGCCGTCGAAGATGATCCCGAAGAAGTCGTAGGTCTCGCGCTCGTGCCAGTCGCAGGTCGGGTAGACCGAGTACACCGACGGGATGTGCGGGTCGGCGTCCGGCACCGACACCTCGAGGCGCATCCGCCGGTTGTGGGTGATCGAGAGCAGGTGGTAGACCGCGTGCAGCTCGCGCCCGGTCTGCTCGGGGTAGTGGACACCCGAGACGCCGGAGAACATCTCGAAGCGCAGCGCCGGGTCGTCCCGCAGGACCTGGCAGACCGCCAGGATCGCGTCGCGCCGGATGTGGAGCGTCAGCTCGCCGCGGTGCACGACGACGGCCTCGACGGCCTCCTCCCAGCTCGAGCCCGAGACCAGAAGCGCACGGCGCAGCGCGTCGGCGGCGTCGTCGAACCAGCCGCCGTAGGGGGCGGAGACCGCGCCCGGCATCGTGATCGGGCGGATCAGCCCGCCGTAGCCGGAGGTGTCGCCGGAGCCGCGCGAGCCGAACATGCCCTTGCGGACACCGATGACCTGACCGGGGCCGGACGGGGTGTTCTCGGGCTGGGTGTACGCCGGCTGTTCGACGGCCTTGCCGAAGTCGTCGGTCACCGCAGGAGGCCCTTCATCTCCGACGTCGGGAGCGCCTGCAGGGCGGCGGCCTCGAGCTCCGCGTTCTCGCGAACGGCGTGCGCGCCGAGCTTCGTCGAACCGACCTGCTCGTGCAGCTTGAGGATCGCGTCGAGCAGCATCTCCGGCCGCGGCGGGCAGCCCGGCAGGTAGATGTCGACCGGCACGATGTGGTCGACGCCCTGGACGACCGCGTAGTTGTTGAACATGCCGCCGGAGCTGGCGCACACGCCCATGGCGATGCACCACTTCGGGTTGGGCATCTGGTCCCAGACCTGGCGGACGACCGGCGCCATCTTCTGCGTCACGCGACCGGCGACGATCATCAGGTCGGCCTGCCGCGGCGAGGCGCGGAACGCCTCCATGCCGAACCGCGCGATGTCGTAACGACCTGTGCCCGTCGCCATCATCTCGATGGCGCAGCAGGCGAGGCCGAAGGTCGCCGGCCACAGCGAGCTCTTCCGCATGTACCCGGCCAGACCTTCGACCGTGCTCAGCAGAAACCCGCTGGGGAGCTTTTCTTCGATCCCCATGCGTCGACTCCTTCTCGGGCGGTGTGGTTCAACGGGACCCGCAGCAGGTCCCGGTGGCGGACGGCCGAACTCAGGTGCTCCAGTCCAGGCCGCCGCGCCTCCAGACGTAGACCAGTGGGATGAAGACCGTGACCATGAACAGCATCATTTCGACGAGGATCGCGATGCCGAACGAGTCGAAGGTGACGGCCCACGGGTACAGGAAGATGATCTCGATGTCGAAGATGATGAAGAGCATCGCGATCGTGTAGTACTTCACCGAGAACCGGCCGCCGCCGATCGGCTGCGGGGTCGGGTCGATGCCGCACTCGTAGGCGTCGAGCTTGGCGCGGTTGTAACGCCGCGGGCCGGTGAGCGCGCCCATGACGACGGAGAACGCGGCGAAGCCGAAGCCGAGCGCGGCCAGCACCGCGATCGGGATGTAGACGTTGCCGTCCATCTCGCCGTCTCCTTCCTGGACTAGTACGTGCGGGCGGTCGGTACTGCGAAAACTCAGGCGCTGGGCGCGAGCTTGGACAGGGCGTTGATGACCCGGTCCGAGGCGTCGCCACCCTTGGGGTCGGTCAGGTTGGCCAGCAGCTTCAACGTGAAGCGCATCAGCGCGGGCCGGGGCAGGCCGTGCCGGGTCGCGAACGACATGAACTGCGGGTTGCCGATCATCTTCACGAAGACACGGCCCAGCGTGTAGTAGCCGCCCCACGCGTCCTGCAGGGCCTGCGGGTACGTCTCGAGCACGCGCTCGCGCTGCGCACCGGTGCGGCCGAGGGCCTGGACGACGACCTCGGCGGCCATCGCACCGGACTCCATCGCGTAGGCGATGCCCTCGCCGTTGAACGGGTTCACCATGCCGCCGGCGTCGCCGACGAGGAGCGCACCGCGGGTGTAGTGCGGCTGCCGGTTGAAGCCCATCGGCAGCGCGGCGCCGAGGATCTGACCGGTGCGGTTCTCCTCGGAAAAGCCCCACTCCGGCGGGCAGGACGCCATCCAGGCCTTGAGCATCGCGCGGTAGTCGGTCTTGCCGAACGCGCAGGAGTTGTTCAGGACGCCGAGACCGATGTTGCAGGTGCCGTCGCCCACCGGGAAGATCCAGCCGTAGCCCGGCAGGAGCTTGCGCTCGCCGCGGGAGGTGTCCCACAGCTCGAGCCAGGACTCCAGCCAGTCCTCGTTGTGCCGGGGGCTCTTGTAGTAGGTCCGCACCGCGACGCCCATCGGGCGGTCCTCGCGCTTGTGCAGGCCGAGCTCGAGCGAGAAGCGCGACGAGTTGCCGTCGCAGACCAGCACGACCGGGGCCTTGTAGGTGACCTCGCTGCCGTCGGCCTGCTTGGCGGTGACGCCGGCGACGCGGTTGTTCTTGTCGAAGACCGGACCGGTGACGTTGGTCTGCTCCAGCAGCCGGGCGCCCGCCTTCTGGGCGTGCCGGGCGAGCGTCTCGTCGAAGTCCATCCGGGTACGGATCAGGCCGTAGTCGGGGTAGGAGCCCAGCTCCGGCCAGGGCAGCTCGAGCGTGTGACCGCCGCCGACGATCCGCAGACCCTTGTGCTTGAGCCAGCCCTCGGTGTCGGTGGGCACGCCCATCGCGAGGAGCTGCTTCACCGCGCGCGGGGTCAGACCGTCGCCGCAGACCTTCTCGCGGGGGAACTGCGTCTTCTCCAGCACGAGCGTCGACAGGCCCGACTGCGCACAGTGGAACGCCGCCGTGGCTCCGGCGGGACCGGCGCCGATGACGAGAACGTCGGCGTCTCGGTCCGTGCTTGATTGCGCGCTCATGCGACCTGTCTCCTGCCTGGCTGCCCCGGGGTGACCGCACATCGGTCACGCGCAGCGCCCGGGGTCGTACTACGCACGCTTGTGAACGTCTTCACGATTACGTGCGGTGCAGAGTCTATTGCGTCCGCAGAGTGCGCCCGACAGCGCCCGCACGGCAGGATCTCCGCATGGCTCTGGTGCGCGTTCACAATTTCTCGATCTCCCTCGACGGCTTCGGGACCGGAGAGGACCTCACGTTCGAGGCGCCCTTCGGCCACGCGGGCCACCGCCTGCACGAATGGATGATCGCGACCCGGTTCGGAGCCGCGATCGTGGGCCGGACCGACGGGACCCGGGGCGTCGACAACCTCTTCGCCGAGCGTCACAGCCCCGGGATCGGCGCCGAGATCATGGGCCGCGGCAAGTTCGGCCCGCAGACCGGGCCGTGGACCGACCTCGGCACCGCCGAGGAGTGGCGCGGCTGGTGGGGCGAGAACCCGCCGTTCCACACCCCCGTCTTCGTGCTGACGCACCACCCGCGCCCGCCGCTGGAGATGGAGGGCGGGACGACCTTCCACTTCGTCGACGCCACCCCGGCCGAGGCGCTGAAGCTCGCCCAGGAGGCCGCCGGCGACCTCGACGTCCGCATCGGCGGCGGCGCGAGCATGCTCCGCGACTTCCTCGCCGCCGACCTGGTCGACTGGATGCACCTGGTCCAGGTCCCGATCCTGCTCGGCCGCGGTCAGCGCCTCTGGGACGGCCTCGAGGGCCTGGAGGACCGCTTCGACATCGAGGCCACGCCCTCCCCCAGCGGCGTCACCCATCTCGTCCTCACCCGCCGCTGACCCGCCGCCCCGACGTGACGAAAAGAAGGGGTGACACCCCTTACTGCGCAATAAGGGGTGTCACCCTTTCTTGACATCGCGGGTCAGAGGTCGAGGACCACCCGGTCGCCCTTGGCGCGGGAGACGCAGATCGTCATCGCGCAGTTCGAGGCCTTCACCTCGGCGTTCAGGACGGCGTCGCGGTGCTCGACCTCCCCCTCGAGGACCGGGGTGACGCACGAGCCGCAGACGCCTTGCGAGCACGACCACGGGACGTCGACGTCGTGCTCGAGGAGGACGTCCAGGCACTGCCGCTCGGCCGGGACCGTGAACGTCCGACCGCTGCGGGCGAGGACGACCTCGAACGGCGTGGTGTCGGTCAGGTCGATGACGGCGGCCGTGAAGGACTCGCGGTGGACGGCGTCGATCGGGTAGTCGAGCCGGGCCGCCTCCTCGCCGACCATGTCCATGAACCCGGACGGACCGCAGACGTAGATCGCGGAGACTCCCGCCCAGCGGCCGACCGATCGCTCCAGGCTGAACTGCCGGCCCGGGACGTGCAGCTCGACGGCGTCCGCGAACGGCAGCGACGACAGCTCGGCACCGAACGGAACTGACGCCTCGTCGGATGCGCAGACGTGCAACGTGAACGGCTTCCCCTCGGCGTGCAGGTGGTGCGCGAACGACAGCATCGGGGTGATGCCGATGCCGGCTGCGACCAGGTCGTAGCGCTGAGCCTCGACGAGTTCGAAGTTGTTGCGCGGCGCGGAGACCGTGACGACCGAACCCTCCGTCAGGGTCTCGTGCACCTCGAGCGATCCGCCGCGTCCGTCGGGCAGGGCCTTGACCGCGATCCGGTACCGCGGACCGACCGGCCCGCACAGCGAGTACTGCCGCACCCGTCCGGACGGGAGGTGCAGGTCGACGTGCGCGCCGGGCGTGAACGTCGGCAGGTCACCGTCGACGCCCTCGAGCTCGAAGGTCCGCACGCCCGGGGCGACGTCCCGGGCCGCGACCACCCGGGCCGCGACCGTCGTGTCGTAGGCCCGCCGCGGGATCGCGAACGGCTCCGGGCCGCGGAACAGACCACGTTCGGGGATCCCCTGCTTGCGCAGGATCGAGTCCGAGAGGTCCCAGACCCGGTGGTACTTGTGGAACGGCACGTGGGGCAGCGCGTGGTGGATGCAGTGGTCGGTCTGCCCGAGCCAGTAGACCTTGCCGACCTTCGTCCCGCGCAGCTCGACGGTGCTCTGGAACGGCGCGACCTGCCAGGTCGACTCCTCCGGGTGCTGGATGTGCGCGAACACGTAGACCAGCACGAGGAAGCCCAGCCAGTGCGGGATCAGCCAGCAGAGGAGGAACTCCTTCCAGTACGGCGACGCCAGGAACCCGATGTGCATGCCGACGTAGATGACGAGCAGTCGGACGAACTTCAGGTTCTCCTTCAGGCTGTGCGTCGGCCACAGCTTCCGCAGCCACCAGTAGGTCCACACCCACTCCGGGCCGGCGAAGACGACCGGCAGCAACGGCTTACGGGCATGGACGAACCAGTGGTCGGGGTCGCGCTCGCGGTCCCCGACCCACCGGTGGTGCTCCATGTGCAGGACGCGGTACTCGGCGGTCGTGACGCCGGGGAGCAGGAGCGTCCCGGAGATGGTGCCGATCCAGTCGTTCACCCGCTGGTTGCCGGACGCCGCGTTGTGGACGGCGTCGTGCAGCGGGGTGAAGCAGGCGTAGAACGCCAGCTGGTTCAGCAGGATCATCGCGATCAGCGGCAGGTTGCCGGCCAGGTACGCCCAGGTGCTGCCGACGAACAGCGCCCAGGACCCGACGGTCAGCGCGAGATGCGGCCACTGCCAGGTGGGCCGGTGGGCGATGGCCTCGTAGTCGGGGTCTCGCACGACCTGCGCGAGGACCTGCCGGACGGAGGGATTGGCGGTGATCGTCATGCGAACGCTCCCGGGACGAAGCTGCTGCGCGAACTCTGCGGACAGCCTGTCGGGGTCGACGAACCCGGACAAGGTGCTCGGCCGATAGCCCACCGGACCCCGAATCGACCAGAACGGACAAGAACTGTGCCCCGGTGGGGATAAGGCCACCCCGATTATCCGTCTTGGATAAAGAGCGCCGCTACTCCCCGCTCAGCGTGCGGTCGATGATCAGCGCCGCCTCCAGGTCGTACGGGGTGTCGACCAGGCTGCGGCCGACGAGCTCGGAGGCCCGGGCCAGCCGGTAGCTGACGGTCTTGTGGTGGACGTGCAGCGCCTCCGCGGTGCGGGCGAGGTTGCGCCCGTGCGCCAGGTAGGCACGGACGGTCGCCCGCAGCCGGGAGGTCGCCTCGTCGCGCCGCGCGAGCGCACCGAGCCGGTCCGCGGCGAACCGGCGGGCCCGCTCCGGGTCCGCGCACAGCACCGCGGCGACCTCGATGTCCCGGTGCCGCACGACCCCGCCGAACGGGGACCGGGCGGTCCGCGACGTCCGCTCGGCCTCGACGGCCTGCTCGTGCGAGCGGCGGAAGCCCTCGCGGCCCTGGCCCGGCTCCCCCACCCCGACCAGGACGCCCGCCACGTCGACCCGGGTCAGGGCGTCGAGGACGTCCTCCCCCGGCGGCGCCGGCCACCCCAGCCAGGCCCACCACGAGCCGTCCCCGATCGCCCGGGTCAGCAGCGCGCAGCCCGGCGCGGCCTCGGCGAGCTGCCGGACGGCGGCGCGGGCGTCCGCGTCCGGCCGCAGCGGGACGGCGGCGAGCGCGACGTGGTGGTCGCGGACCTCGTAGCCGAGCCCGCGGCTCGCCTCGACCAGGTCGGCCGGCTCGTCGCTGCGGAGCAGGTCGAGGATGTCCCGCCCCGACGGGCGACCCCCACCGGCCAGCGAGCCGAACAGCTCCCGGCTGAGCTCGACGAGGCGCTCGCAGGCGCTGTCGATGAACGCGAACATGTTGTTCGACGAGGACGCGAGGACCCGGTTCTGCAGCACCGGGTCGGCCACCCGGGCCTCGACCTCCTCGGCCCACGCCTGCCACAGCCGGGCGTGCCCGACGCGGTATCCGCGCAGGACGGTGGTGACGTCCCCGCCCTCGGCCGCGGTCTGGCGCAGCAGCGCCACGGTGCCCACCAGCGGCTCGATCAGGTCGGCCTCGATGCCGAACGCCAGCATCGCGAGGATGCCGCCGACGTTCTGCTCGACAGCGACGCGGAGGACCTCGATCTCCTCCGGCGTGTGCTGCGGAGCGAGGGCCGGAACCTTCTCCAGGATCCGGCCGAGCACGACCTCGGAGATGCCGTTCGCCAGCGGCAGCACCTCGAGGGCGGTCTTGCGCAGGCACTCCGCGACCTGGTCGTCGTCGAATCTCATCGCGCGCCCCGGTTCCGGAGTCGTCGGTCGGAGGTCAGTCGGCCCGACGTGCCCGGTGCAGCGTCACGATGCCGCCCGAGAGGTTCCGCCACCCGACGCGTTCCCAGCCGGCCTTGCCGATCACACCGGCGAGCTCGCGCTGGTCGGGCCAGGCCCGGATCGACTCGGCGAGGTAGACGTACGCGTCCGGGTTCGTCGCCACGCGGCGGGCGATCGCCGGCAGGGCCTTCATCAGGTACTCGGTGTAGACGGTGCGGAACGGGGCCCAGGTCGGGTGCGAGAACTCGCAGACCACGAGGCGGCCGCCGGGCCGGGTGACGCGCAGCATCTCCGCGAGCGCGACGGCCGGGTCCGCGACGTTGCGCAGGCCGAAGGAGATCGTCACCGCGTCGAAGACGCCGTCCGCGAACGGCAGCCGCATCGCGTCGCCGGCGGTGAAGTTCAGCTGCGGCAGCCGCGACTTGCCGACGCGGAGCATCCCGAGGGAGAAGTCGCACGGGACGGCCAGCGCCCCGGCCTCGGTGAACGGGAGCGAGGACGTCCCGGTGCCGGCCGCGAGGTCGAGCACCTTGTCGCCGGGGCGTGCGTCGATCGCCTGCGTCACGGCCTTGCGCCAGCGCCGGTCCTGGCCGAGGGACAGGACGTCGTTGGTCAGGTCGTACCGGCGCGCGACGCCGTCGAACATCGCCGCGACCTCGGCCGGCTTCTTGTCCAGGGCCGCTCTGCTCATGCGCACGTCACGCGCCCCATCCTGCCAAGAGAGCGGGCGAGCAACCTCACTGACCTGGCGCCGTCCCCGCCCGGGGCCCCCGCGTAGGCTTTGAGCGCTGTCGACACCGTGTTCAGACACTCGCGCAGAGGGGGGCGTCCGTTGACCACCGCGACCTCTCTCGAGCCGCTGGTGGTGCGCACGGTCGAGCTCAAGACCTCCGACCCGCGGGCGACCGCGGCGCTGGTGGATCTCGTCCCGCCCGGCCGCCCGCTGGCCTGGGTGCACAACGGCGAGGGCCTGATCGGCTGGGGCGAGGCGACCCGCCTGGTGGTCTCGGGCCCCGACCGCTTCACCAAGGCCGTCGAGTGGTGGCGCACCCTGCACCTGGACGCCGTCGTCTCCGACGCGGTGCAACTGCCGGGCACCGGCCCGGTCGCCTTCGGCAGCTTCACCTTCGCCGACGGGCCGACCTCGTCGGTGCTCGTCGTTCCGCAGGTCGTGCTCGGCCGCCGCGACGGCCGCACCTGGCTGACGGTCATCGGGTCCGGTGAGCCGGAGCCGGACCGGCCCGTGCCGGCCGCGGCGGGTCCCCAGAACGTGGAGTTCACCGACGGCGCGCTGGCCGCGGACGAGTGGCGCCGCGCCGTCGCGACCGCGGTCGAGCGCATTCGCGCGGGGCAGCTGTCCAAGGTCGTCCTGGCCCGCGACCTGATCGCGCGCGCCGACGCCCCGGTCGACGTCCGCCACCTGGTGCGCCGGCTGAACCAGCGCTTCCCCGCCTGCTTCACCTTCTCCGTCGACGGCCTGGTCGGCGCGACCCCCGAACTGCTGGTGCGACGCGAGGGCGACCGCGTCATCTCCCGCGTCCTGGCCGGCACCGCGTGGGACGCCGACGCCAAGGCCCGGCTGCTCGCCTCCGCGAAGGACCAGGAGGAGCACGAGTACGCGGTGCGCTCGGCCTTCGACGCGATCGCCCCGTACTGCACCGAACTGCGCGTACCGCAGCAGCCGAGCGTGATGGAACTCGCGAACGTCTCCCACCTGGCCAGCGAGGTGACCGGGACGCTGCGCACCCGCGCCAGCCTCAACGGCACCCCGACCGACGCCCTCAGCCTGGCCGGCCTGCTGCACCCCACGGCGGCGGTGTGCGGGACCCCGACCGGGCGGGCCGGTCGCGCGATCGCCCAGCTCGAGGGCATGGACCGTGGCCGCTACGCCGGGCCGGTGGGCTGGCTGGACGCCCGCGGCGACGGCGAGTGGGGCATCGCGCTGCGGTGCGCCGAGGTCGACGGCGCGCGACTGCGGCTCTTCGCCGGGTGCGGCATCGTCGCCGGCTCCGACCCCGAGTCCGAGTTCGCCGAGGCCCAGGCCAAGTTCGTCGCCGTCCGCGAGGTGCTGGAGGGGTGAAGCCCGTCGCACCTCCGCCGCGTCGGCGCCCTCGCGCGCACACCGGGGACCAGGCGATCGAGAAGGCGATCTTCGCCGCCACCGAGAAGCTGCTCGCGACGACGCCGCTGCACGAGATCTCGGTCGCGCAGATCATCGCGGAGGCCGAGCTCTCGCGGGCGAGCTTCTACCACTACTTCTCGTCGAAGCACGACGTCGTCACGGCGCTGATGACGACGATCTTCGAGGACATGTTCGCCGAGACCCACACCGAGCTCGAGGCGGAGTGGACCGACCCGGCCGCCGCGCTGCGCGCCAGTCTGCGCCCGGCGATGGAGCTGTGGTTCGAGCACCGCGCGGTGATTCAGGCCGTGCTGGAGAACCAGCACGCGGTGCCCGATCTGGCGAAGGTCTGGTCCGCCGTCTCCGAACCCTTCCGCGCCGTCCTCGCCATGCAGGTCACCCAGCAGCGGGCGGCCGGCCGGGCTCCGGACGGCCTGCCCGCCGAGGTGCTGGCGGCCATGATGGTCTCCGCGGCCGAGCGCATCTTCTACGTCGGCTCGACCGGGACCGACCCCAAGCTCCGCACCGCGGCGCAACGCCTCGACGCCACCGTCGCGATCTGCATGGCCGCGATCTACGGCGACCCGCGGGGGCCGGTGGTCGCGTCGTGACCAAGGAAGCCTCGAACGCCCCGGTCGGCGCGAGCGCCGGCGCGTTCCGGCAGGAGATCCTCGACGTCCTCGCCCAGCTGCTGCAGTCCTCGACGCTCGACGACCTGCGCATCGCCGAGATCCTCAAGGCGGCCAAGGTCTCGCGCGGGACGTTCTACTTCTACTACGCGAGCAAGGAGGACGCCTTCGCCGCGCTGCTGGACCAGGTCTACGCGCGCGGGGTGCCCATGTTCGAGGCGTTGTTCACCGACGAGGCGACGCGGCGACCGCCGGCACTGCGCGAGGGCATCGCGGCGTGGCTGAACTTCACGCCGGCGGACGCGGCCGTGTTCCGGACCGCCATCGAGGAATGGCCGCGGCACGCCGCCATCCGTGAGGTTCATCTCGGTGCGCAGCGCCGGCTCGCCGCCGCCGTCACCACGCTGATCGAGGACACCCACCGGGACTCGGCGGCCTCCCTGGGCGTGCCCGCCGCCACGCTGGGCAGCGCGCTGGTCTGGACGCTGGAACGCGCCTGGTACGAGGCCGGGGCCGACGCCGAGAACCCCCATCTGCTGCCGGAGGTCAACGCCGCCCTGGGGGCGACCATCGAGAGTGCGATCTACGGGGCTGGCTAGGCTGCCCAGGTGACTTCGCCTGCTGCGGGTGGCCCGCTCCGTGTTGCTGTGGTCGGTGCCGGACCGGCCGGAATCTACGTCGCCGACTCCCTGACCAAGAAGGAACCGGGGACCGAGGTCGACGTCTACGACCGCCTCCCGGCGCCGTTCGGTCTGCTCCGTTACGGGGTCGCCCCGGACCATCTCAAGATGAAGAACCTCGCCGGCACGCTGCAGAAGGTCATCGAGAACCCGACGGTCCGATTCTTCGGCAACGTCGAGCTCGGACGCGACCTCACCACCACCGAGCTGCTCGCCGACTACCACGCGGTCGTCTACACCGTCGGCGCCTCGACGGACCGTCCGATGGGCATCCCCGGCGAGCACCTGCCCGGCAGCATCGCCGCCACCGACTTCGTCGCCTGGTACTGCGGGCACCCCGACGCCGAGACCCAGCCGGTTCAGCTCGACTCCCAGCACGCCGCCGTGATCGGCCTGGGGAACGTCGCCCTCGACGTCGCGCGGATCCTCATCCGCAACCCCGAGGAGCTCTCCCCCACCGACGTGCCCGACACCGTCCTCGACGCGCTGCGCGCCTCGCAGATCCGCGACGTGCACATCGTCGGCCGCCGCGGTCCCGAGCACGTGAAGTTCACGCTCAAGGAACTCCGCGAGATGGGCGAGCTCGACGGCGTCGACGTGATCGTCGACCCCGCGCACTTCGCGGACATCCCCGACGAGCTCGAGAAGAACCTGCAGAAGATGGTCGACGAGATGCGCTCGTGGTCGACCCGCGAGCGCACCGGCGCCGAGCGTCGTCTGCACCTGCACTTCTACGCGCCACCGCAGGAGGTGCTCGGCACCGACCGCGTCGAGGGCCTGCGCATCAAGGCCGGCGACGGCAGTGAGGACCTCCCCGTCGGGCTGGTCTTCCGCTCGATCGGCTACCTCGGCGTCCCCGTGCCGGGCGTCCCGTTCGACGAGGCGAACAAGGTCGTCCCGACCGCGGACCACCGCGTCGTCGGCGGCCAGGTCGAGATCGGCGAGTACGCCGCCGGCTGGGTCAAGCGCGGCGCCACCGGCGTCATCGGCACCAACCGCTCCGACGCCGACCACACCGTCGAGGTGATCCTCGGCGACCGCGACCAGCTGCTGGCGCGCGAGGTCAGCCCCGGCACCGCACTGGAGCTCGTCCGTTCCCGCGTCGCCAAGCTCGTCGAGCTGGAGAACTGGAACTCCCTCGACGCCGCCGAGAAGGCTCTCGGCGAGAAGCGCGGTAACGCCGCCCGGGTCAAGGTCCACACCTGGGCCGGGATGCTCGAAGCCGCGGGCCACACCCTCGACTGACGTGCGCACCGACCTGCACTAGAGATGACATCTCCAGTGCACACCGACCTGCACTGGAGATGTCATCTCCAGTGCAGGGGCCGGAACGCCGACACGGGGACCCCCCGTGAGGGTCCCCGTGCCGGTGCGGGCGCCGGAGGCGGGTGCGCCCAGGTTCTGCGGGGGCGTCAGCCCAGCAGGCCGCCGAGCAGGCCGTCGCGGTCGTCGTCATCGTCGTCGTGCTTCCACCCGTCGCGGTCGTTCCAGCGACGGTCCTCGAGGTCCTCGTCGCCGAGGTCGAGGTTGAGGATCTCGATGCCCTCGGTGACGGTGATCAGCTGGATGCCGCCGAGCTCCAGGACCGAGGCGCCGTCGTCCGAGTCGGAGTCGTCGTTGTGCCAGCGGAAGTCGCGGTCACGGTCGTCACGGTCATCGCGGTCCCGGTCCCAGCGGTCCCGGTCCCAGCGGTCGTCGTCCTGCCACCGCTTCAGCTCCTCGGTCCACCGGGACTCGTTCTCGTCCCAGTCGTGCCCGTCCCGGTCACCGACGCGGTCACCCGTGCCGCCGAGGATCGCGCCGAGGACGCCGCCGTTGTCGGCGGGTCGGGCAGCGGGGGCCGCGGCCGCGGTCCCGAGGACGAGGGCGGCCGAGGAGCCGAGGACGAGCGCAGCGCGGGTGAACTTCCGCATGGGGGCCTCCGGACAGGCGAGAAATGCAGGTGCCCATCGTTCCGCCGGTCCACCCAACCCCGGCTCATCCGAACGTGAGGAAATGCCCAGGAAAGTCCGATTTGTCCCTCAAGTCCCGATATTCACTCCAGCACCGTGACGGTGCCGGCGTCCCCGTCGACGCGGACGCGTTGGCCGTCGGCGATGCGGCGGCTGCCGTCCTCGGTCCCACACACGCAGGGCAGGCCGAGCTCCCGGGCGACGATCGGACCGTGGCTGAGCATGCCGCCCTGGTCGGTGACGACGGCCGCGGCGACCAGAAACAGCGAGATCCAGCCCGGGTCGGTGTTCTCGCAGACGAGGATGTCGCCGTCGTCGAACTCCGCGGTCGCGGGGTCGCGGACCACGCGGGCCCGCCCCTCCGCGACGCCGCTGCTGGCCGCGAGACCCTTCACGACCGCGCCGACCGCGGACCCCTCGGTCGAGGGCTCCTCGACCTTGGTCAGCACCGGGACGCCCTGCCAGGCCTGCGGGAGCCGCAGGTGCTCGCGCTCCTCGTGCAGCGCGCGCCGGGTCGCGACCAGGTCGGTGACCGAGAGCCCGCCGGGCAGGTCGCGCAGTCCGTCGACGAGTTCGCCGTGGGTGAGGTGGAAGACGTCCTCGGGGTCGGCGAGGACTCCCCGCTCGGTCAGCAGCGCACCCAGACGACGGCAGGCCGCCTTGGTGACGTCGAAGGTCAGCAGGTAGCCCGCCTTGCCCTGCTCGCGCAGCGCGAGGAAACGGGCCGTCAGTTTCACCAGCAGCCGGACCTGTGCGCCGACGATCCGCGACGTGCTGCCGAGCTCCGCCGCCGCCTCGGCCCGCAGCCGCGCCTGCGCGGCGCTGCGGTTGCGCGGCGCCCGCGGGTCGTCGGCGGCGATGTTGCGGTAGTCGGCGAGACGCTTCAGCACCGGCGACGGGTCCTCACGCCACGAGACGCCGGAGATCTGCCCCTCGTTGGGACCGTGATACCCGTGCCGGTCGAGGAACTCCGCGAGCGAGAGCCGCTCGTGCGCCAACTCCCACAGGTCGTTCGCGACCTCGTTCTCGTCCGACCCGACGCCGGAGAGCAGCCGCGCCTCCAGCCCGGGCAGCCCGGCCTTGGTCGTCAGTTCGGTCAGGCGGTCGGCGAGGCCGGAGCTGACGAACGCGACGATGAGGTGCTCGAGCATGAAGCGCCCGAAGCGGTGCTTGGCGTCGCCGATCAGCTCCAGACAGCCCGCTTCGTCGAGGTTGGGCACGCGCGCCAGCGACGCCAGCCGCCAGGCCCGCAGGTCGGCGAACATCGCGT
The DNA here is from genome assembly GCF_039525035.1 of Sporichthya brevicatena. Lineage (NCBI taxonomy): Bacteria > Bacillati > Actinomycetota > Actinomycetes > Sporichthyales > Sporichthyaceae > Sporichthya > Sporichthya brevicatena. Next base: position 77,579 of record NZ_BAAAHE010000038.1, on the reverse strand, counting down.
CGTGCCGCTTCGGCAGCGTGGTCACGGCGCGCGGCGCCTTCGCGAGGATCGCCGGGTACCGGCGCAGGCTGTTGTCGTCGACGGTCTCCGGACGGACGTAACCGAACAGCTGCTGCTCGATCGCCGTCGCCGACGTCCCGGGCAGCAGGCCGGCGACCCGGCGGAACTGGTCGATGTTCGCGGCGGCCCGCCCGGCGAACGCGTTCCAGAACTGGTCCTCCAGTCGCGGCGAGACGCTGAGCTCGTCCGCGGTGAAGACCCCGAGCGTGTGGAACATCCGCCGCATCGCGATCTCCATCGGCTCGTGCACGAAGGAGAACGTGAAGGCGGTGAAGACACCCGGGAACGCGTCGGCGACGTTGCCCGTCGTCCAGCAGACGTCGGGCTTGCAGTCAGCGTTGTCGAGGGTGTCGACGCGACCTTCCGAGCCTCCGACGAATCGGGAGGCGGACCAGCGTGATGATGCGTCAGGCACTGTCGCTCCGTCAGACGAAGAGGTAGAGACCCATCAGAACTCCGAAGATCAGGACGCAGTAAGCCTCGAAGACCAGCCGCAGCGCGATGGGCGCGTGACGCAGCTCCATGAAGTGCAGGCCCACCAGGCGCACCTTGATCGCACCGATGCCGATCACGACGGCGGCGGCCAGTTCCTTGTTCTCGATCAGGTGCTCCCCGCCGAGGGCGAAGGAGGCGATCGTGAACACCACCAGCGCCGCCCACACCACGAACGAGGCACGCACGGCCGGGCTCCTGAGCGCGGACCCGGTCATCGATTCCACAGTCATCGGAGTTTCCGCAGTCGGGGAGGTCATCAGCGCACCAGGTAGAGAGTCGCGAACAACATGATCCAGAGCAGGTCGACCAGGTGCCAGAAGCTCGCGACACCCTCCAACGCAGCCATCCGGTGTGTACCGCTGGCCGTGGGACGCGAGAGCCGCATCGCGACCAGCAGACCACCCATGCCCAGCACCACGTGGCCGAGGTGGATGCCGGTGAACATGAAGTAGTACGTGTAGAAGTCGTTCACCGAGGCGGTGTGGTCGTCGGAGATCAGCGAGGTGTACTCGATCGCCTTCACCCCGGCGAACAGCAACCCGCACGCGATCGCCGCCAGGAAGCACAACGGCGCCCGGTGGTGTCGCACCCGCGCCAGATGCATGCCGAGCACCACGAACAACGAACTGGTCAGCAGCACGATCGTGTTCGCGACACCCCACTCCAGGTGCAGCGTCTCGGCCGAGCTGGTGAACATCTCGGTCTCGCGGCCGCGCAGCACCAGGATCGTGCCGAAGAAGATCCCGAAGACCACCATGTCCCCGAGCAGGAACACCCACAGACCCGGCTCACCGGGGACGTGCCCCTTGCTGGCCGGGCGTTCCGGCGGGGCTTCCACCTCCGCAGTCATGCGGGTACTTCCTTTCCGACGGGGGCTTCGACGACGACCTGGGCGGCCTCACGGTTGACCGCGCGCAACGTGGACCAGAACAGGACGAGGATCCAGGAGAAGAACAACACGGCCGCGAGCCAGAAGGCCAGCACACCGTTCCAGGCAAAGATCCCGGTCTTGAAGTACGTGAGCGCGGCTCCGGGCAGGAAACCGATCGCCACCCACACGTTCAGGTAGGCGACCCAGCGCGGGAAGACCGGCTCGCCGTCGCCGGAGTGCTCACCGCGGTCGGAGAAGATCGCGATCGCGATGACGACCGCCTGACACGTCACCGTGCCCAGGTTCCACACGAACAGGAACCAGCCGAGGTCGTTGAGCATCTGCGTGACGTCGGGGTTCTGACCCGGCCGGAACGCGGCGACGGCGAAGACGATCGGCGGCAGCGTGAACACCCAGACCGCGATGCCGCCGGCGACCAGCTGCGCGAGCGCCAGCCCGTCGAAACGGCCCCGCATGCGGCGCATCTGCAGCGTCAGCACCGCGAAGAACGGAATCATCAGCGCGCCGCCGAGCATCATCAGCAGCGTGCCGGTGCGGATCCGTTCGGTGTTCGACGCGAAGAAGTCGGAGATCTCGTCGGCGCTGTCGTTCGGCGACGGCGGCGGGACGAACCCCGCGAGCAGGATGCCGGTGCCGTAGACGGCGCAGAACGCGAGGGCGCAGTACGCCATCCCCCGCTGGGTCGTGGTCGAGAGTGAGTTCATGGGGGCCGCAGGTCCGTGGTCTCGGCGTCGGTGTCACCCGCCGAGCGCACGCGGGTTGCTTGTACATCGTGACTGGACAGAGTGTCTATCCTCTCGGACGGCGCACCGTCGGTCAACCCCGGACCGACGACTTACCGCTCGGGAGCGACCGTCAGCCGGCCCTTCACGAGCTTCCCGGTCGGGGTCCGGGGCAGCGAGTCGACGAAGGTGACCGTACGGGGTGCCTTGTAGTGGGCGATCCGGGACCGGACGAACTCGCGTAGCTCGGTGGCGAGCTGCTCGGACGGTTCGACACCGGCGGGCACCTCGACGAACGCGGCGACCGACTCCCCCATCTCGGGGTCCGGCACCCCGATCACCGCGACGTCGGCGACCTTCGGGTGCAGCGCGAGGGCGTTCTCGACCTCCTGGGGATAGATGTTCACCCCGCCCGAGATGATCAGGAACGCCTTGCGGTCGGTCAGGTAGAGGTAGCCGTCGTCGTCGACGTAGCCGAGGTCGCCGACCGTCCCCCAGTTCGGGTGCTCGGGGTGCTGCGCGGACCGCGTCCGCTCGTCGTCCTTGTGGTAGCGGAACGGCAGGTACTCGCGCTCGAAGTAGACGGTGCCGACCTCACCGGCCGGCAGCTCGTGCCCGTGCTCGTCGCAGATGTGCAGGACGCCGAGCACCGGCTTCCCGACCGAGCCGGGCCGTGCGAGCGCCTGCTCGCTGTCGATGATCGTGACCCCGAGCGACTCGGTGGAGCCGTAGTACTCCCAGACGATCGGGCCCCACTCGGCGATGATCGCCTCCTTGACCTCGACCGGGCACGGTGCGGCCGCGTGGACGGCGACGCGCAGACTCGAGACGTCGTACCGGGCGCGGACCTCGGGGTCGAGCTTGAGGATGCGGATCAGCATGGTCGGGACGAACTGAGCGTGCGTCACCCGGTAGCGCTCGATGGACCGCAGCGTGGCCTCGGCGTCGAAGCGCTCCATCATCACGACCGTCCCGCCGTGGGCGTGGACGGAGTGGCACCACTTCACCGGCGCCGAGTGGTAGATCGGCGCCGGCGACAGGTACACGGTGTCGGCGTCGACGCCGTAGACGTCGTGGTTGAGCTGCACCAGCGGGTCGCCGGGCTCGTGGACCTCGGTCCGCGGCAACGGCGGGCGGACGCCCTTCGGCCGGCCGGTCGTACCCGAGCTGTAGAGCATCATCATCCCGCGCGGCTGCTCGGGCAGCGGGTCGGTCGAGGCGGCGGCGAGCACCTTCGCGTAGTCGTCGTAACCCGCGACGGGACCACCGAACGCCAGTGCCACCGCAACGTCCGCGGCGGGACGCACGGCCTCGGCGAGCTCGGCCTTGCCGGCCGAGACCACCAGGGCCTTCACGTCCGCGTCGCGCAGGATGTACTCCACCTCCCCCGCCGCGAGGTGGTGGTTGATCGCGGTGAAGTACAGCCCGGAGCGCAGCGCGGCCCAGTAGACCTCGAAGGCCTCCAGGCGGTTGTCGGTCACGATCCCGACGACGTCGCCGCGCCGCAGCCCGGCGTCGCGGAGGACGTGCGCGAGGCGGAGCGACGCCTCGTCGAGCTGACGGTAGGTCAGCGTCTGGCCGGTACCCGCCAGGACAGCGGCCGGCTTGTCGGGCGTGGACGCAGCATGAACCCCGGGAAACACCCGGCGAGGTTACCCAGCCGCAGTTGCGCGGCGACGCACCACCATGACGCCGGCCGCGGCCGCTCCCAGCGCCAGCAGCCCGAAGCCCGCGAGCTCGGGCAGCCCGGTGGACCCCCCGGCCGAGCCGACAACGCCCTGTATGGGGACCCAGGCGTAGTTCCCGCCGAGCGCGGTGGCGGACGTGTCGACCTGCAGCGGGAGCTGCATCCCGCGGGTCCGGGACGGCGTGGCCGCCGCGGCCGGGACCGCCGCCGGGCGAGCGCTGCTCGGCCGCGCCGCGGCCGGGGTGCCGCGGACACTGTCGACCCCGGCGCCCAGCGACGACGCGGTCGGTCGCGCGACCCGGTCCACGACGCCGAGCTGGTCACGGACCGCACTGGTCTGGGTCTGCGTGCGGGCGTGGACGCGGGTGGCGTCGAGGCGGAGGACCGGACGGCCGGCCGGGTCGTTCAGCGACACCAGGCGCTCGGGCGCGATCGGGACCAGCCAGGCCGGGACCGCGAACTCCGCGATCACCGCGACCGGGGTCGACCCGACCTGCATGCCGACCTGGCGGTGGGCGACGGTGGGCGCCTCGCCGTCGGTCGTGGACGCGTCCGCGAGGGCGGGGTTCGCGCCCAGAACGACAACGGCGGCCGCGGTCGCGACCGCGCCGCCGGCGCTCCGAGCGTTCCACCGCACCTTCACAGCTCTCTATCAGATCACTTCCGGCTCGGATCCGGTAGTGACAAAGCGGGTAAACCTGACCCTTCGAACGATCGGACAAACCGATGCGTAACCCTCGCCAGCACGCGCGGGCGATGTTTGAATCCGAAGTCCGCGCCCGTTTCGCCCGTTTCGCCCCCGGACGGCGGTGACCGATGCAGGACCCTGAGCGCCGCCTCCTCGGCCGGCGACAGTTCCTGGTGCAGTTCGGCGTGCTCGGCGCGAGCCTGCTGGTCGCGCCGGCGACCGCCCGGGCGGAAACCCTGGCCGCGCCGCGGGCGGTGCCGCGGGCGGTGCCGCGGGCGGTGCCGCGGGTCGGGGCCCCCGCACCCCCGGCCGACCCCGGTACGGCGCTGCACGTGCTCTCCCAGGACACGTACCGGGGCCTGGCGGCCTGGGTGGTCCCGGGGACGGACCCGTACTCGGTCGCCCAGGGCGAGACCAGCCCGACGCCCGGCGGCGTGGAGGCGGGCGCCGGCGAGTTCCTCCTCTACGGCCTCGACCGCTACGTCCCCGCCTCCGACGAGATGCTGCGCCCGGTGGCGCAGGCCCTGGCGACCGGCGTCAGCAACAGCGCCCCTGCTCCCCTGCCGGCCGTGCCCCTCGACGCGTTCACCGCCGTCGACGACGAACTGCAGGCCCTCTTCGCCAGCGACCGGACGGTGCCGATCACCCTCGTCGTCGCGATGCTGCTCAACGGTCTGGCCGTCCAGGTCGATCCCGCGTCCATCGCCGGGCCGTTCCCGGCGTCCCCGTACGCGAATCTCTCCCACGCGGGCAAGACCGAGGCCTTCCGGCGGCTGGAGGAGGACAGCCCCGCGATCGCCGAGCGCATCGACGGCGACCTCGCCGAGCCGATGCGCAGCGCGTTCTCCGGCGTCCTCGGCCTCCTGGGGGCGTCGCTGCCGAACTTCGCCGCGTTCGCGGTCTACAGCGAGTTCGCCGTCTTCGACCGCGCCACCCGCACCGCCCGCGAACGGCCGCTCGGCTGGACGCTGTCGAACTTCGCGCCGGGGCGGAAGACCCCGCCGAACGGGCACGCCGAGTTCAAGGGCTACCACCGGGGGCTGCGGTGATGTCGGCATGAGGGACGTGATCGTCGTCGGCGCCGGAGCCGGCGGGCCGGTGGTGGCGACCGAGCTCGCGGCACAGGGGCTCGATGTGCTCCTGCTCGAAGGCGGTCCGCGGCACGCGAAGCCGGAGTCGGAGTGGACCGACTACGAGAACGACGCGAACAACCTGATCGACGGCTACTTCCGCGTCGGGCCGAGCGACCGGTACGGCTCCCCGCCGTGGTTCCGCGAGCTGCCGCAGCCCTCGTTCCTGTGGCAGGTCGCGGGCGTCGGCGGGACGACGCTGCACTACTACGCGAACTCGCTGCGGGCGATGCCCGGGGTGTTCGCCGGGTACTCCGGGGCCGACCGTGCGGCCTACGACACCGAGCACCCGTTCCCCTTCTCCTACCGGCACTTCCTGCCCTACTACGAGTGGGTCGAGGAGACGCTGCCCGTGGCGCCGGCGGCGATGGGCACCAAGGAGGAGGTCATCTTCCGCGGCGCGCAGAAGCTCGGCCTGCCGCTGAACCGGGGCCGCAACATCTCGCGGAACTCCTACCGTCCGCAGCCCAACGCGATCCTCCAACCGGAGGGCACCGCGGGCCGCACCAACGACGACCGCAAGTTGCTCTATCCCCAGGCGAAGGGCTGCACGATGTGCGGCTACTGCTTCCAGGGCTGCATCCAGCCGCGGCGCGCGCCGCGCAACCTCAAGGCGAAGCGGTCGACGGACAACTCCTACATCCCGATGGCGATCACCGCTGACGCCTGGTCACCCGGCGGCCGGGCGGTCGATCTGCGCGCCGACTCCTACGTCACGCAGGTCCACTCCGAGCAGCGCGGGTCCGAGACCGTGGCCACCGGCGTGACGTGGCGCGACGGGCGGACGGGCGAGCACCACCGTGAGGACGCGAAGGTCGTCGTCCTCGCGGGCGGGTGCGTCGAGACGCCGCGGCTGTGGCTGAACTCGGGCCTGCCGAACCCGAACGACTGGGTGGGACGCGGCTTCACCGACCACGCCTTCGACTGGCTCGTCGGCGTCTGCGACTTCTACACCGGCTCGTCGAAGGGCACGGGGTCCTCGGCGCGCGTCGACTTCCCCGGCCACGGCTGCCTCGAGCACGTCGGGCTGCCGCCGGCGCTGCAGGCCTTCGCGACGACGTTCAGCGACTCGGGCGTGCGCGGCGCGTACACGAACGGCCGCGGCATCACCGGCCCGTGGGACGGCCCGTCCGGGCGTCCGATCGGCAACGAGCTCAAGGAGATCCTCTCCAACGTCGACCAGCTGCTGAACTTCGTCACGCTCGTCGACGACGACGTCGAACCCGGCAACCGGACGTCGCTGTCGGCGATGGTCGCGGACGAGCACGGGGCCGCGCCGAAGGTCAGCTTCGCCAAGCGCGCCCGGAGCCGGCGGACGTTGGCGAACCGCGAGTTCATGGCGCACCGCGCCGCCGAGGTCCTGCGGGCCGCCGGGGCGAAGAAGGTGATCCGGCTCGACTGGCCGCCGCTGATCCTGCACGTGCAGTCCTCGATGCGCATGGGCCACGACCCCGCTGATTCCGTCCTCGACCCGACCGGCGAGGCGCGGTTCGTGCAGCGGCTGTTCGTCGCGGACAACTCGGCCCTGCCGAACGCGATCGGCGGACCGAACCCGACGCTGACCACGCAGGCGCTGGCCACGCGCACGGCCGAGCAGATCTTCGTGAAGTACTTCGGCGGTGACCGCTACGTGCGGACCGGGAGCCCGACGGTCTCGACCGACCGCCGCATCACGCGGCGACTCGTCGAGCTCGGCCTCGACTGACCGCGACCAGCCCGCCGGCCCCGAGCACCACCGCTCCGCAGACCAGCACGGGGACCCAGGGGACGCCGCCGCTGTCGCCGCCGCCGCCGAGCGCGGCCAGGTCGGCGTTGGCCGGGATCCAGGTGAGGGTGCCGGTGAGGGGCGCCGCAGCGCCGTCCACGGTCAGCGGGACCTCCCAGCGGCCGAGCTCGGCCGGGCGACCGGCGCGCTCGACGACCTCGGGCGGACGGTCCGCGGAGTACTGCAGCCGCGGCTCCAGCCACCGGACGCGACCGGGTTCGCCGACGCGGACCCACCCGGTCCGCCGGCCCACCGCGTCGAGCAAATCGGGGTTCTCGCCCAGGTTCGCGCTGCCGGCGTTCACGAAGGCGCCGTTCGGCCGTAGGCGCAGGAACGGCTTGCCGTCCCGGCCCGTGATCTCCACGCGGCGGTCCGCGGGCGCGACGAGCAGGATCGCCGGGACCGACCCGGGGGCGACCGTGACGCTGAGGCCGTCGGACCGCGGGTCCGGCTGCGCGAGGAACGAGCCCGTCACCGTCCGCCGCTCCAGGACGCCCTCGACGCGGACGTGCCGCTCGCCGTACCGCAGGCCGACCTGCCAGGTCGTCAGTTCCGTGCCGTCGCCGGCCGGCTCACGGCCGGGCTCGAACGGATGCATGCGGGGCTCGAACCAACCCCAGCTGCCCTCGCGGCTCAGGCGCACCCACGCCGCCGGCGCGCCCGGCTTCGCCGACGCCGGCAGACGGGGCGTCACGCCGGGTGGGTTCAGCGTGCGGTGGAAGTAGGTGCTGTTCACGTTGCCGTGCGTCCCGGCGCTGGAGATGCGCAGGAACGGCAGGCCCGCGGGGTCGAGGACGAGCAGCGGGGTGGCCGTCGGGTTGGCGACGATCAACTGCTCGCTGACCGTCGTCCGGGCCTGGACGACGACCTCCGCCGGCAGGGCCGGGGCGATCTCGCGGACGGTCGGGACCAGCGTCGGGTCCCCGCCGTGGGCGTGCGCGGGGGCCGCGCCGAGCGCGGGGGCGACCGCGAGCACCACCGCGGCCGCCGCCGCGAGGGCGCGGGATCGGACCGCCGTCACCGGGCCCGTCGGGTCAGGGTCAGCGATCGACGGCGACCGGGCCGCCGCCCGGACTCCGTCCGCACCGCCGGGCCCGGGAGCACCGCGAGGTCGGCGACGTCCTTGAGCGGACCCTGGCTCGGCCCGGGGCTGCCGAGGTCACCGGCGGCCGGCACCTCGGGGACGCCGGCCAGCAGCTCGCCGCGGACCAGGCCGGCCGCGCGCGTCTGCAGTTCCTTGACCTGAGCCTTCGTCAGCTTGGCGTCGACGAAGACCTGCCGGGACACCGACGGGATCTCGCCCTTCGCCGACTTCGTGTGGACGAACAGCATGTAGGGGCCGGCCGGCAGGTAGTTGCTGTTCGGCACCTCGACGGTCACCGAGTTCTTCGACCGGCTGACGATCTTCAGCTCGACGTTGCGCTGGTCGCCGTCCATCAGGTGTGTGACCGTGGGGTTGCGCGTGAGCCGCACGCTGGAGATCTCGCTCGGCCGGTCGACGTTCACCGTCATCGTCCGGTTCGTCGACCAGTTCGGGTTGACCTTGGTGATGACCGGCCGCTTGCCCCAGTACAGGTACGGCGGGCTGAAGATCTGGAACGTCGGGTCCGCGTAGTTGCGGGACATGCCGAGGTTCTGCTCCGCCGCGTCGGTCGGGCGCCCGTAGAGGAAGCCGGCGGGCGCGTGGCCACCGACGAGGACGCGGCCGTCGGGCAGCAGCATCGCGGTCGGGTGGTAGGTCCGGCCGTGCGACTGCGCGGCGGTGACCGTCCACTGCCCGGTCGCCGGGTCCCACAGCTCGGTCGTGCGGTTCGCGATGTCGATGCCCGGCGCCGCGAGGTGGTCGCGGTCGGCGCCGTTGACGACCCACACGTGCCCGGTCGGCAGCAGGACGCCGTCGTTGTACCAGCGGGGGCTGTGCAGGTTGCCGCTCGCGTAGGACTTGAAGCTGTTGCCCGGGCCGACCTCGGTCATCGTCGTGTACGGGACGCCGAAGTAGCCGCCCGGCCACGCGAACGGGACGCCGCCGACCGAGAGGAACTTCGCCGTGGTGTCACCGGGCTTGAGCGTCAGCATCATCGAGAAGCCGGAGCCGCGGAACCCGAGCGGCAGGCCGCCGAAGTCGTTGATCCCCAGGTCGGTCCAGGAGTTCGTCCTCGGGTCGAACACCGACGTGAGGCTCCAGGTCGCCTCGTCCCAGGCGTAGCCCATCGGGTTGACGACCTGGCCCTGGGAGTTGAAGAACGTCCGGCCGTCCGGCAGCAGGTGCATGCGCGGGTACAGCGGCAGGGACTTGTTCGCCGAGTCCGGCAGCACCGTCCACGTGCCGGTCTTCGGGTCGAAGCGCTCGACGTGGCGCTCGTTCGCCGCCGAGTCCGCGGGGCGGTCGGGGTAGTACGGCTTCATCATCTTCGCGACGCCGCTGAACGTCAGGATCGAGCCGTCGGGCTGGGTCACCATCGTCGGGTACCAGCGCGCGTACTTCATCTTCCCGACCTCGCTCCACCGATCGGTGCGCGGGTCGAACAGGCGGGTGTTCCGCAGGCCCTGCAGTTCGACGACGCCGTACTTCGTCCCCGAGATGCCCGGCTCCTCGTAGTACGCCGTGCCGCCGTTGGTGAGCAGGCGGCCGTCGGCGAGGAAGTTCAGGTCCGCGCAGAACAGGTCGCCGTCGTTGTCGGTCTTGTCGTTGTTGTGCGGCACCAGTGGCAGGTACTCGTTGTCGGGGTTGCCGTTGGCGTTGATCAGGGCGTCGTACGGGGCGGTCGGCTTCCACGTCGGGGCGCCGCTGCGCATGTCGAGCACGCGGGCGCCGCTGTTGATCGCGGTGTGGCCGAACTCGGCGACGACCGAGAGCTCCGGCTCGTCCATGCCCTCCAGGCCGCTCCAGTAGATCTGGCGGCCGTCGGCGAGCTGGGAGACCGCGTTGGCGGTGGGTTTGCAGCGCGGGCGCGGGTCGTTCGCCGAGACGCAGTCCGTGCCGTACTTGCCGGCCGGCTCCTCGAACAGGGCGGAGAACAGGCCCGTGTCGGCCGCGGTCAGGGCCGGGGCCGCCGTGCCGAGGCTCGGCGTCAGCGGGACGACGAGGACCGCGGCTCCCGCGGCCAGGATCGGCTTACGCATGGAAACCACCTCGCGCGGCGCACGCGGTCGCGGGGGCACGACCTGGCCTGCCGCGCGCCGTGGCCTCATGGTGCCGTCTGGTCGGCGTCCTTACCAGGGCAAACCCGTCCAAACCCTCCAATTGGTGGGATTGCTCAGGCCGCACGCGAGCCGATTGAGCTTGGTGGAGCGAGGCGGAAGAATGCCCGGATGCCGTCCGACGTCCCCGTTGTGGCCCTGCCTCTCGACCTCGCTCCGTACGTGACCGCGCTACGCACCGCAGCGGGCACGGACATCGCCGCGGGCGGGATCTGCGACGGCGGGCCGCAGATGACGCTGACGACGCTGGTCGGGAACCGGTCGGACCGCCTGAAGTTCCTCGACGTCCGCCGGGGCCAGGGGCTCGGTGGCAAGGCGCTCGCGCTCTCCCGCCCGATCTGGGTCGCGGACTACTGGACGGCCAAGGGCATCACGCACCACTACGACGAGCCCGTGCGCGCCGAGGGCCTGCGCGCGATGGTCGCCGTGCCGTTCTCACTCCCCGACGGCGTCCAGGGCGTGCTCTACGCGAGCAACCGCAAGGCGATGGTGATGGGCGACCGCGTGCTCGACCGGGTCGTCGACGTGACGCGGCGTCTGGAGACCGACGCCCGCGTCTCCGCCGAGGTCGAGCGCCGCCTCGCCGACCTGAATCCGGGCTCCGCGCTCCACCCCGGCCGCCGCGACCAGTGCCTGCGCGACGCCCATGCGGAACTGATGCTGCTCCGCGACGACGTCGCCGCCGCCCACCGCGACCGCGTCGACGCCCTGCTGACCCGCATCGCCCACGCGATGTCGCCCGACCCGACCGCTCCCCCGCCGGTCCGTCTGACGCGCCGTGAGCTCGACGTCCTGATCCAGGTCGCCACCGGCGCGAGCAACGCCGAGGTCGCCGAGCGCCTCGGCCTCACCGAGGCGACCACGAAGTCCTACCTTCAGACCGCGTCCCGCAAGCTCGACGCCGGCAACCGCGTCGAGTCCGTCGCCAACGCCCGGCGCCTCGGTCTGCTCCCCTGACGCCTCGCCGGCCGCAGCCGTCGCGCCGCCGCCGCTTCACCAGCTGAGGCCTCGCTCCACCGGCCGTCCCGCCTGGTGAGGCAGGGGCTCAGCTGGCGAAGGGCGCGGGGTGGCTGGTGAAGCGGGGAGGGGGACGGCCTCAGCGCTTGCGCTTCCTGGGGGCCGACTGGCCCGCGGCGGTGGCGACGCCGGCGAGGTAGAGGCGGAGGGCGCGGACCATCAGCTCCTCGCCGGTGGGGCTCGCGTCGACGGCGGAGCTGAACGCGGGGAACTGCTCGCGCTGGCCGCCGTTGGGGGCGCTGGGGCGGCCGCTGACCTCGGCCTGGGCGTCGCCGAACGCGAGGCCGAAGATCAGCTTCTCCATGCCGCGCATGACGGGCCACTGGTCCTCGACCGCGACGCCGGCCTCGGTCAGCAGCTGCGCGCCGCGTTCGTGCGAGGGCACGATGACGGTGTTGGGGAAGTAGGAGAAGACCAGCCCGGCGGCACGGGGGTGGCGCAGAATCAGCCGGTACGTGTGGACGCAGAGGTCGACGAACCACTGCTGCCAGTCCCCGTCGGCGGGGTACGGCGGGACCGGCGCCTCCTTGAGCAGCTCACGGGCCGCTTCCTGCAGGACGTCGTCGCGGTTCTCGAAGTAGTAGTAGAGCGAGGGCGTGCGCACGCCCATCCGGCGCGCCAGCTTCGACAGCGAGAAGCCGTCGTAGCCCTCCTCGTCGATGAGCTCCAGCGTCGTCTTGATCGCGAGCTCACGGGAGATCATCGGCGACGAAGGCCGTGCCACTCGTCCGTCCTCCCGTGCCGCCGACAGTGCTCCTTGCCCGGGGATGTTAGCCCGGACACGACCGGCCGCCGGATCCCGACGGCCGGCCGCGCGCGTCGTCAGGCCGGGGGCGTCCGCGGGACACCGCGGTTGATGTAGCCGGCGTCGACCACCATCGTGTGGCCGGTGACGTAACGGCCGTCGTCCGACGCGAGGTAGACGACCGCGTTGCTGATGTCGACGGGCTCGATCAGGTCGACCGGCATCGGGTTCTGGTACAGCGGGCTGGCGGCCACCTCGAGGTTGGCCATGACGAACGCGCCGTACTGCTCGTTCGCCACCATCGGCGTGTTCACACCGGTCGGGTGGATCGTGTTGACGCGGATGTTGTACTTCGCGAGCTGCGAGGCGTAGAGGCGCATCAGGCCGACGACGCCGTGCTTCGCGGCGACGTAGGCCGCCTGGCCCGGGGAGGTGTTCAGACCGATGCCGGTCAGACCCGCGCTGGAGCTCGTGATGATGATCGAGCCGCTCTGACGGGCCTTCATGTCCGGCACGGCGGCGTCCATGGTGTTCCAGACACCGGTGAGCAGGGTGTCGATGCCGTCGGTCCAGGCCTGCAGCCGCTCGCCCTCGTTGATGACCGGCATGATCCCGGCGTTGGCGACGACGATGTCGATCTGCCCGAACTCGGCGACGCCCGCGTCGTAGGCGGCCTGCACCGCGGCGCGGTCGCGCACGTCGGCGACGACGGGAAGGATCCGGCCGTCGACCTCCTCGACCAGACGGACGGTCTCGTCGAGGTCCGACTTGGTGGCCATCGGGTAGAAGACCGTCGGGATCTGCTCGCAGATGTCGAGCGCGACGATCGACGCACCCTCCTCCGCGAGGCGGATGGCGTGCGACCGGCCCTGGCCGCGGGCGGCCCCGGTGATGAAGGCGACCTTGCCGTCGAGCTTGCCCATTGCTGTTTCTCCTTTGTGGCGGGGGTGAGAGGCGGGGTGTGCGTCAGAGCAGGTTCAGGACGGGCTCGAGGCGGCGAGCCACGTCCTCGAACGCGGAGATGTACGTGATGCCCGTCCGCTCGCGGAGGACACGTAATTGGTCGGCCATGTCGGCCGGGTCGCCGACGAGGACGGTCGGGACGTCCCGGAGCCCCTCGACGGTGGTGCCGAACGCATCGGCGGTCCGCTCCAGCCGGTCGGTGTCGGCGGGATCGATCACCGCGGTCAACGTCAGGTGCAGTTCGAGGTCGGCGAAGCGGGGGCCGGCGGTCTCGCGCAGGACGTCGATGCGGTCGAGCACGGCGTCCAGGGTCATCGACCGCGCAGCGGCCCGGTCGACGCGGCCGGCCCGGATCCGCGGCGTGATCCCGACGATGTCGGCGTGCGCGGCGGCGAGCCGGAGCATGCGCGGCCCGCCGGCGCCGAGCAGCAGCGGGATCCGGTGCGTGTGCGGGACGGGAACGTTCTCCAGGCCGCGGACCCGGTAGTGCTTCCCGTCGAAGTCGAGCGGCCCGTCGCCGTAGGCGCGCAGGATCGCGAGTGCCTCCTCGACCCGGTCGACCCGCTCGGCGGCCGGGCGCCAGGGCGCGTCGATCACCTCGTGGTCCGCGGGCAGCCAGCCGGCGCCGAGGCCGAGCTCGAAGCGGCCGTCCGACATCGCAGCCAGCCACGACGCGTCGCGGGCGACGACCGTGGGATGCGTCACCTCGTTGTCCAGGACGAGGGTGCTGAGCGTCAGCGTGGACGTCACCCCGGCCGCGAGAGCCAGGGCCGGAATGGCCGGCGCGACGGGCAGCGAGAAGTGCTGCGGCACGTGCAGGACGGCGAAACCGGTCGCCTCCAGGCGGCGTGCGAAGTCCTCCCAGGCGGGCCGGGCGTGGTTGCCCAGGCTGATCACGCCGAAGCGGAAGGGTCGGGGGAAGACACTCACGCCTCCCAACCTATTGGGTTAAGGTAAATCGTGGTCGAGATTGCCCAGACTCGTCGTCTGCACCCCCGGCACGGGGTGCACGACCAGCGTGCGCAGACCCCGGACCGGGCGCCGAACTCCGTGCGCCGGACGACCTGGATCGACTCCTTCCGCTTCGACGGGCCGGCCGGGCCGACGACGATGCTCGGCTCCGGCCGCGACCTGTTCACCCCGGCGGCCGGGGAGCCGCGTGTGCTCGCCACCGCCGAGGTCGAGGTCGTCCTCGCCCCGCTGCACGGCGTGGTCGCGGAGGTCCGTAAGCCCAGCGCGTACGACGCCCTCGTCGGGGCCGCGGTGCCCGCCGGCTGGCGACGGGCGCTGCACCCGCTGATCCCGGCCCACGAGCGGAACGGGCTGACCCACCGGATCCTCGACGACTTCCCCGGCGCATTTCTCGGCGCCGGGATCCCGGTCGTCGAGGCGGGCGTGTACCCGTTCCAGCCCAAGGAACTGCTGTTCCTGCTCAACGTCTGCCGCGGCTGGTCCGCCGGCGGGACGCAGGAGGTCGACATCCACGCCGGCCGCTTCCCCAAGCCCACCGGCCCGGCGCCCACCGACATCTCCCGCCCGGACGACCCCTGGGCCTGGCACGTCACCGACACCCCGAGCGCGGACTTCACCCGACGCAGCCGACGTTTCGACGTCCGGCGCGACGGCGGCGACCTCGTGATCGACGCGCACTTCCGCGACGTGTGGCTGCCCGTGGAGGGTGAGCCTGAGGTCGTGCACGAGTACTCACTGGCGGCGCGCGCCGACGCCGAGACCTTCGAGGTCACGGCCGTGCAGGTCGACGCCCACACGCTGCCGTGGGACGACTGCAACTCCGTCACCGATTCCGGGGAACAACTGCTCGGTGCGACGCTGGGCAACCTGGAGACCCCCGTCCGGACGCGCCTGACCGGCGTCGCCGGCTGCACCCATCTGAACGACACGTTCCGCGGGCTCGACGCGGTCCCGCTCCTCGCCGCGGCTCTCGACCAGGAGGTTCGATGACCACCACCGCTCCCGCCCCGATCGAGGTGCGCTGCCCGGCCGACGGCCGGATCGTCGGCACCGTCGCCAACCAGACGCGCGACGAGGTCGGCGCCGTCGCCGCGAAACTGCGCGAGGCCCAGCCCGCGTGGGAGGCACTCGGCCCGGAGGCGCGCGGCAAGCACCTACGCGACTGGCGCGACTGGCTGCTCGACAACGAGCGGCGGCTCGGCGAGCTCGTGCAGTCCGAGACCGGCAAGAGCTGGGCGGACGCGTCGATGGAGACCGCGCTCGGCGTCGACATCATCAGCTACCTGACGAAGAACGGCCCCGAGTTCCTCGCCCCGCGCAAGGTCTCGCCGCACAGCCCCGCCGGCGCGACGAAGAAGATGCGCGTCGTCTACCGGCCGTACCCCGTCGTCGGCCTGATCACCCCGTGGAACGGCCCGATCGGCAACCCGCTGCTCGACGTCGTCGGCGCCCTGCTCGCCGGCGCGACCGTGCTGACCAAGCCGTCGGAGTACACGCCGCTGTCGTGGATCGAGGTCGTCCGCGGGTGGCGCGAGGACATCGGCGCCCCGCCGGTGCTCGAGGTCGTCACCGGCGCGGGTGAGACCGGCGCCGCGGTCGTCGACGCCGTCGACATGGTCATGTTCACCGGCTCCGCGCGCACCGGGAAGCGCATCGCGGCCCGCTGCGGCGAGCGGCTGATCCCGTGCAGCCTCGAGCTCGGCGGCAAGGACGCGATGATCGTCCTCGCCGACGCCGACCTCGACCGCGCGACCTCCGCCGCCGCGTGGGGAGGTTTTCTGAATGCGGGTCAGGCCTGCATCTCCGTCGAGCGTGTGTACGTCGAGGCGCCGATCTACGACGAGTTCGTCCGCAAGGTCACCGAGAAGGTCGCGGGGATCCGCGTCGGCATGGACGCCCCCGGCGAGTTCGCCACCGAGATCGGCGCGATCGCGACCGAGGACCAGCTTCAGATCATCGAGACCCACGTCGAGGACGCGAAGGCCAAGGGCGCGCGCATCACCACCGGCGGCAAGCGCCGGTCGTCGGGTCAGTTCTTCGAGCCGACCGTGATCGCCGACGTGAACCACTCGATGGACTGCATGCGCCACGAGACGTTCGGCCCGACGCTGCCGATCATGAAGGTCGCGAACGAGGACGAGGCGGTCCGCCTCGCGAACGACTCGCCCTATGGCCTCTCGGCCAGCGTGTTCAGCTCGAACCCCGACCGTGCCCAGCGCGTGGCCGACCAGCTCCAGGCCGGCGCGGTCAACATGAACAACGTGCTGAGCAACCTGTTCCAGCTGACCCTGCCCATGGGCGGCTGGAAGGAGTCGGGCATCGGCACCCGCCTCGGCGGCGCGAACGCGGTGCTCAAGTTCTGCCGGCCCCAGGCCCAGATCTCCGAGCGCGTCGCGCTGAAGTCCGAGGTCTACTGGTTCCCGATCTCCAAGCGCAAGGCGACGATGCAGGCGAAGGCGATGCGCATGATGGCCGCCGGCGACTGGCGCCGCCGGCTCGGGCTGCGCGGCCGGTAGTAACCTCACCCGCTCACCGGCGGGGAAGGCGGATCGCATGCGGGTCGTGTCCGAGCAGCAGCTCGTGTCCATCCTCGGTGGTCTGCCGACCGAGTGCCCGCGGGTGGTCGCCAGCGGGAACTTCGCGACGCCGCGGGCGCTGCTGGCCGTGGCCGACCGGGCTCTGCCCCGCTACCGCCTGTTCGTGCTGAACGCGCAGCCCGGCCTGCCGGACCGTGACGGCGTCGACCTCGAGACGCCGTTCGTCGGTGCGGGAATGCGGGGCAGTCCGCGGCTGCGGTACTTCCCGTCCCGGCTCTCGCTCGTCCCGCTCCTGCTCAAGCAGACCTTGGTCCCCGACATCGTCCTGCTGCACTGCTCGACGCCGCGGGACGGGACGGTCTCGATGGGCACGGAGGTGAACATCCTCCCCGCGGCCGTCGAGGCGGCCCGGGCGCGCGGCGGGATCGTCGTGGCGCAGGTGAACCCCCACATGCCGTACGTCTTCGGCGACGGCGTCCTCGCGTGCGACGAGATCGACTACGTCCTGGAGGCCGAGGAGGCGCTCGGCTCGCCCGTCCCGCGGCCGGTCGCGGACACCTCCCGGACCATCGGCGAACGGGTCGCCCACATGGTGCCCGACGGCGCGACGCTGCAGCTGGGGATCGGCGCGATCCCGGACGCGGTGCTCGGCGCGCTGTCGACGCGGCGGGGACTCGCGGTGTGGTCGGAGATGTTCAGCGACGGTGTGCTCCGTCTGCACGAGGCCGGGGCGCTGGACGAGACCCGGCCGGTGACCGCGTCCTTCGTGTTCGGCAGTCCCGAGCTCTACGCGTGGACCGAGCGCAACCCGCGCGTCGTGCTGCTGCGGTCGGAGAAGACCAACGACCCCGGCGTCATCGCCTCCCACCCTGCGCTGATCTCGGTCAACGGCGCGCTCGAGGTCGACCTCTACGGCCAGGCCAACGCCAGTCGCGTGCGCGGCGAGATCTACTCCGGGTTCGGTGGGCAGACCGACTTCGTCGTCGGTGCCCTGCACTCACCGGGCGGACGGGCCGTGATCGCGTTGCCCTCGTGGCACCCCAAGGCCGACCGCTCGACGGTCGTCCCGCAGCTGGGCTCGGTCACCTCGTTCCAGCACAGTTTCATCGTCACCGAGCAGGGCGCGGCCCCGATCTGGGGTCACGACGCGAACGAGCAGGCCCGGCACATCGTCGAGCACGCCGCGCACCCCGACGCCCGCGAGTCGCTGCGCGAGGCGGGCCGTGCGCTGGGGCTGCGTCTGTCCTGACCCGGCGCGGACCCGGTCAGCCGAGCCCCAGCGCCGCGCGGACGCCCGCGGCGATCACGAGGTCCTCACGGGCCCGGACGACGACGGTCCGCACCGCCGCCTCGTCGGCCGAGATGTCGACGTCCCCGCGGGCGTCGGCGTTCCGGCCGGGATCGAGGGCGACGCCGAGGAACGCGAGGCGCTCCGCGACGCGGGCGCGCAGGTCGACGCTGTTCTCCCCCACCCCGGCGGTGAACGCGAGGACGTCCAGCCCGCCGAGAGCGGCGGCCATCTCCGCGATGCCGCCGACGAGGCGATGGATGTAGACCTCGAGCGCGACGCGGCACCGCTCGTCGCCCGCGGCCTCGCCGGCGAAGATCTCGCGCAGGTCCGTGGTGCCCGCGAGGGCGACCAGCCCCGACCGGTGCTCCAGGGCCCCAGCGATCTCACGCTCCGTCAGGTGACCGCTCTCCTGGAGCCAGAGCAGCAGCCCCGGATCGAGCGCCCCGCACCGCGTCGCCATCACCAGGCCGTCGAGCGGGGTGAAGCCCATCGTGGTGTCGATGGAGCGCCCGTCCCGCACCGCACAGAGCGAGGCACCTGCGCCGAGGTGGCAGATCACGCTGCGGCAGTCCCCCGGCGACCGGCCCGCCACCCGCGGCGCCGACTCCGCGGCGTAGGTGAACGACAGGCCGTGGAAGCCGTAGCGGCGCAGCCCCCACTTCTCCCGCCACTCGGGCGGGATCGGGTACACCGACGCCGCGGCCGGCATCGTCGCGTGGAACGCGGTGTCGAAGCAGGCGACCATCGGGGTGGCGGGTAGCAGCTGCCGGACGATCGCGATCGCCGCCAGCGACTGCGGCTGGTGCAGCGGCGCCAGGCTGGTCAGCTCCGCCAGGCCCGCTTCGACCTGTGCGTCCACCACCGTCGGCTGGACGTACCGCTCACCGCCGTGGACCACCCGGACCCCGACGGCGTCGATCTCTCCGCCCGCCGCAAGGCCGCGCAGGACGTCGGCGTCGAGGTCGCCGATAGCCCCCAGATCCGCGGTGGCCACGACGTCGGCCCCGGCCAGCACCCGGAGTTTCAGGCTGGACGAGCCGGGATTGACGACGAGGACCCGTGCGGTCACGAGGTGGCGTCGTCGTCCGGGACCTGCCAGCTGCGCACGTCCGGGAGGTCCTCGCCGTGGTCCCGTGTCCAGGCGCGGTGGCGAATCCGCTCGTCGAGCATGCGCTGACGCAGCACGCCGGCGCTCTCCGCCAGGCGCGGCACCCGGTCGAGAACGTCGACGACGAGCTGGAACCGGTCGAGGTTGTTCAGCATCACCATGTCGAACGGCGTCGTGGTGGTGCCCTCCTCGATGTAGCCGCGGACGTGGAAGTTGTCGTGGTTGGTCTGACGGTACGTCAGCCGGTGAATCAGCCACGGGTAGCCGTGGTAGGCGAAGATGACCGGCTTGTCGGTGGTGAACAGCGCGTCGAAGTCCCGGGACGACAGCCCGTGCGGGTGGGAGTGCTCGTCCTGCAGCCGCATCAGGTCGACGACGTTGACCACCCGCACCCGCAGGTCCGGCAGGTGCCGGCCCAGCAGAGCCGCGGCCGCGACCACCTCGAGCGTCGGCACGTCACCGGCGCAGCCGAGCACGACCTCGGGGTCGTCGGCGCCCACGCTCGCCCAGTCCCACACCCCGATGCCCCGGGTGCAGTGCTCGATCGCCGACTCCATGTCGAGCCAGTCGGGCGTCGGCTGCTTGCCGGACACCACGACGTTCACGTAGTTCCGGCTGCGCAGACAGTGATCCATCACCGAGAGCAGGCAGTTCGCGTCCGGCGGCAGGTACACGCGGATGACGTCGGCCTTCTTGTTCACGACGTGGTCGATGAAGCCCGGGTCCTGGTGGGAGAAGCCGTTGTGGTCCTGCCGCCAGACGTGGCTGGAGAGCAGGTAGTTCAGCGACGCGATCGGTGCCCGCCACGGGATGTCCCGGGTCACCTTCAGCCACTTCGCGTGCTGGTTGAACATCGAGTCGACGATGTGGATGAAGGCCTCGTAGCAGTTGAACAGGCCGTGCCGGCCGGTCAGCAGGTAGCCCTCGAGCCAGCCCTGGCACAGGTGCTCCGAGAGCACCTCCATCACCCGGCCGTCGGGCGAGAGGTGGTCGTCCCCGTCGACGGTCTCCGCGAGCCAGGTGCGGTCGGTGACCTCGAAGGCCGCGGCCAGGCGGTTCGACGCGGTCTCGTCCGGGCTGGTCATCCGGAAGTTCGTCGGGTTCGCGGCCATCACGTCGCGGATCAGTCCGCCGAGCACGCGGGTCGGCTCGCTGAACGACTCCCCCGGCGCCGCGACCTTGACCGCGTAGGAACGGAAGTCCGGGATCGCCAGGTCCTTGAGGAGCACGCCGCCGTTGGCGACGGGGTTGGCGCTCATCCGCCGCGTCCCCGACGGGGCGACGGCGCGCAGCTCCGGGCGCAGGGCCCCGGTCTCGTCGAAGAGTTCCTCGGGCCGGTACGAGCGCAGCCACTGCTCCAGCTGGGCGCGGTGGTTCTCGTCGGAGCGCGTCTCGGCCAGCGGCACCTGGTGCGAGCGCCACGTGCCCTCGACCTGACGGCCGTCGACCTCACTCGGGCCGGTCCAGCCCTTCGGCGTCCGGAGAATGACCATCGGCCACCGCGGCCGGGTACGGTCGCCGCCCGTGCGGGCCCGGCGCTGGATCTCGGCGATCTCGTCGCACACCGTCTCCAGCGTCAGCGCGAGCTCGCGGTGCACCGTCGCCGGGTCGTCGCCGGCGACGACGTAGGGCCGGTAGCCGTGGCCGACGAACAACGCCTCGAGCTCTTCCTCGGGCAGCCGGGCGAGCACGGTCGGGGCGGCGATCTTGTACCCGTTCAGGTGCAGGATCGGCAGCACGGCGCCGTCGCGCGCCGGGTTGAGGAACTTGTTCGAGTGCCAGCTCGCGGCGAGCGGGCCGGTCTCCGCCTCACCGTCACCGACGACGCAGGCGACGAGCAGGTCCGGGTTGTCGAACGCGGCACCGAAGGCGTGGACGAGGGCGTACCCGAGTTCCCCACCCTCGTGGATCGAGCCGGGCACCTCAGGCGCGACGTGGCTCGGAATGCCGCCGGGGAAGGAGAACTGACGGAACAGCCGGCGCAGGCCGTCGACGTCCTGCCCGACCGCGGGGTACACCTCGGAGTACGTGCCCTCGAGGTAGGCGTTGGCCACCAGAGCCGGTCCGCCGTGCCCGGGACCGGTCACGAAGATCGCGTCGAGGTCCCGCTCGCGGATCACCCGGTTCAGGTGCGCGTAGAGCAGGTTCAGGCCTGGGGTCGTCCCCCAGTGCCCGAGCAGCCGTGGCTTGACGTGCTCGGGCGCCAGGGGTTCCCGCAGCAGCGGGTTGTCGAGCAGGTAGATCTGCCCCACCGACAAGTAGTTCGCCGCCCGCCAGTAGGCGTCGATCCGGGCCAGGTCCTCTTCGCTCACCGTTGACGTTGCCACGAGGAGCATCCTGCCCCGGATCGATCATGCCGAACAGTTCAGGCCAGCTGAGCGAGGAACCGGTCGATCTCCGCCCGCAGCGTCGAGGACAGCTTCGAGAGCTCCAGGGCCGCGGTGGTGAGGTCGCTGCAGGCGACGCTCGTCTCGCGGGTGCTGGTCGTGATCTCGGTGACGTCGACGGAGAGGGTCTCGGTCACCGCCGCCGCGGCCTGGGTGTTGCGGCTGATCTCCGCGGTGGCCTGCTCCTGCTCCCCGACCGCACCCGCGATCGCGGCGACGCTGGAACCCATGTCGCGCATCGCGTTGGTGATGCCCGCGATCGCGGTCACGGTGCGCTCGGTCGTCGCCTGGATCTGCTCGACCTGCGCAGCGATCTGGCTCGTCGCCTCCCCGGTGCGGGCGGCGAGTTCCTTGACCTCGTTCGCGACGACCGCGAAGCCCTTGCCCGCCTCGCCGGCGCGCGCCGCCTCGATGGTGGCGTTGAGGGCGAGCAGCCGGGTCTGGCTCGCGACGTGGTTGATGACGGACACGACGGTCTCGATCTCGCGCGAGGCCAGGGCGAGGCTGCGCACGGTCTCGTCCGCACGCTCGGCGTCGGCGACGGCGACGTCGCTGGCGGCCTTGGACCGGTTGGCCTGCTTCTCGATCTCGCCGACGGTCGCGACCATCTCCTCGACGCCGGCGGCGACCGACGTGACGGCCTGCGAGGCCTCGACCGAACCGGCCGCGACGCGGTCGGCGCGGGTCGCGGTGGACTCCGCCGTCCCGGCCAGGCCACGCGCGGTGGACTCGAGCTCCGCCGCGGCGGCCGCGACGGACTCGGCCACCCCGAGGATCGCGGTCTCGAAGTCGGTGGCGATCTGCCGACGTTGGGTCTCGGCCGCGGCGATGCGCTCCTCGGCGCCGGCCATCTCGGACGTCGCCCGGTTGATCGTCTCGGCCCCGGCGCGGAACGAGCCCCGCATGCCGCGGACGAGGAAGCGCCGGAAGAAGCGCTTGTCCGACGCGTACTCCAGAGAGGCCCCCGCCTCACGGACGAACGCGTCGGTCAGGTCGAGCATGTGGTTCAGAGCCTGACGGACCGTCACCAGGTCGTCCTGCTCACCGAGGCTCGGCACGCGAGGCTCGAGGTCACCGGCGGCGGCCGACCGGCAGACGTCGGCGACGGCGCGCACCGCGTTGCGGTACTGCGCGAGCTCGGCCTCCAGCTCCGCGAGCCGGTCGGGGGCCTCGGCCGGACCGGTCTGCGTGGGCAGCGCGGCGGTCGCAGCGGTGGTCGCGGTCGTGCTCATCGGGCGGCTCCCGTCAGGCGCTCGGTGTCGAGGGACCAGACCCACTCGTCGTAACTCAGTCCCTGCTCGGCCAGCTTGTCGGCGAACAGGCGCGCGCCCGCCGCGGCGGCCGCCGGGGCGCTCGTGTGCCGGCGCTCCTCGCGCAGCAGCTCGGCGTACACAGGCTCGACCTGCGCCAGCGCGCTCGGGGCCGCGGTGCGCCGGTTCGAGTGGAACCCGACGATCTGCCCGCGGCCGTCGAAGGTCGGCGTGACGTGCGCGAGCACCCAGTAGTGCGCGCCGTCGGCCGCGAGGTTGACGATGTAGGCGAACAGCTCACGCCCGGACCCGAGCGTCTCCCACAGGAGCCGGAACACCGACCGCGGCATGTCCGGGTGCCGAATGATGTTGTGCGGCTGCCCGATCAGCTCGTCCTCCGCGAAGGCCGAGACCCGCAGGAAGACGTCGTTGACGTACATGATCCGACCCTGGGGGTCGGTCTTGCTGACGATGATCTCGTCGTCGTCGAAGGTGCGTTCCTGACCGGTTGGTGTGATCGCAGTGCGCATCTCTTCCCCTGGGGACGGCGGTTCCGCGATCCCTATCGGCCGCTGATCACGGGAGCTGAGCCCTAGACTCGGCCCGCCGACGGACGTGGGAGCAGCGGATGATCGACGGGTTCACGTGGGACACGCAGGCCGGGGCCCGCGTCGTGGTCGCATACGACGGGTCGCTCGGCGCGAACGCCGCCATCGACGTCGCCGCCAAGCTGGTCCCCACCGCGCAGGCCGCCGTCACCTACCTGTGGACCGCCCCTCCCCTGGACCCGGGTGCCCGGCAGCACCTGAGCCGGCAGGTGTCGTCGGTGACGGAGTTCGCCGACGCGATCGAGCGGGAGGGCGCGCACCAGGCCGGGCTCGTCACCCGGACCGGGGCCGCCCTCGCCCAGGCCGTCGGCTGGCGGGCCGGCACCGTCCGGCAGCGCACGTTCGGGGGTGAGGGGATCGCCCTCGCGTCGGTCGTCGAGGAACTCGGCGCCCACCTCGTGGTGACCGGGTCCCGCGGCCTCGCCGGCGCCCCGGCGGCACTCGGCAGCGTCTCCGACCTCGTCGTGCACCACAGCCCGGCGCCGGTACTGGTCGTGCCGCAACCCCTGCTGAGCGCGGAGTACGAAGCGGTCGCGCGTGGCCCCGTCGTCGTCGGCTGGGACGGGTCGCACGGCGCTCGCGCGGCGCTGCGGACGGCCGCGGACCTGTTCCCGGACCGGGAGGTCGTGGTCGCGGCCGTCGGGTCCGACGAAGAGGCCACGGACCTCGACACCGCCACGCTCCCCGACCGCGAGGTCGCCCGGCTGCGGCGCCCGGCGCGTCAGCCACCGCTCGCCCGCGGGATCGCCGGCGAGTTGCGGGAGAGCGCCCAGGAACTGCGTGCCGGCGTCGTCGTGGTCGGCTCGCGGGGCCGGAGCACCGTGCGGGAGTTGCTCCTCGGCAGCGTCGCCATGGCGACGCTGCATCACGCGCACCGACCGGTGCTCGTCGTGCCCGCGGGCACCGGCGCGCCCGCCTGACTACTGCGCCCGGACGAACACGACCGGGCAGTGCGCATGCCGCAGCGTCGTCAGCTCGACCAGTTCGGCGCTGCTCAGGTCCGCGCCGGGGTCCGGCGCCGGGACGACGAGCAGGTCCTCCTCCGCGGTGCCGGAGCCGACCGGCGCATCCGGCGGGACGACCACGACCGGGCACCGGGCGAACCGGCTGACGTGCGCGCCGACGGAGTCGCTGCCGCGTCCCAGTCGTGCTCCCCCGTCCCGGGCACCCACCACGAGCAGGGCGGCGTCCTCGGAGTGCTCGACGAGGGTCGCCGCCGCGGGCCGGTCGACGACGGTCCAGCCGAGGCCGCGACCCCGGTCCGACGGGCCCGGGCCGCGGCCTCGGCGAGCATCGCCTCACCGGCGGCGCGGGCGGTCTTCCCGGCCACGTCGTCGGCGCCGGCCGCCGGCGCGGGCAGGCCGTGGACCAGGCGCAGCGCCCAGCCCCGCGCCCTCGCCTCATGGGCGGCCCAGCGCAACGCGTGCGCGGCGTTGGGGCTGTCGTCCAGTCCGACCACGACGGTCCGATTCGTCTCCATCGCCGGCTCCTACGTCGTGCGCTCGGGGTCGTCGCCACGGACCACCAGGACGGGGCAGCGGGCGTGGCGGACGAGCTTCTGGCCGACGGAGCCGAGGAGCATCCCCCTCACCGGACCCCGGCCGCGGGTGCCGACGATCATCAGGCCGGCACCGCCGCTCGCGGACAGGAGCACATCGGCGGCGCGGCCCTCGCGCGGCGCCTGGGTCACCTCGACGTCGGGGTGCTTGCCGGCGTACCGGTCGACGAGGTCGTGCAGCCAGTCGAGGTGCTGCTCGCGCAGGAGTTCGGAGTCGGCGTCGAAGGTCACCAGGCCGTCCGGCCCGAGCCAGTGCAGGCTGCTCCAGCTGTGGACGACGAGCAGCGGTGCCCCCCGGAGCTCGGCCTCCCGGAACGCGGCTTCGAGGACCTCCTCGGCGTGGTGGCGGTCGACCCCGGCGACGACCGGCCCGGTCTCGGGGGCGGCGGATCCGCCGTCGCCGACGACCAGCACCGGACAGGACGCGTTCGACGCGACGTCGATCGCGACCGAGCCCATCAGCACCGCGAGCAGACCCACGTTGCCGCGGCCGACGACGAGCAGCTCCGCGTTCTCGGCCTGCTCGCACAGCACCGTCGCCGCCGGGCCGAGCCGGTCCAGCACGGTCACGCGCCCGCGGGGCAGGGTCGTGCCGACGAGTTCCACGGCCTCGGCGAGCGGATCCAGGCCCTGCTCGCCGTTGCGGACGAGGTCCCAACCCTCGTCCTCGGCGTGGACGATCAGCAGCGTCCGACCGCGGCGGGCGGCCTCGCGGGCGGCGACCGCCAGCGCGGCCCGGGCGGTGGGAGTGCCGTCGTAGCCGACGACCACGCGGGGCGACGTCGAGAGCGTCATGACCATGTCCTTCGTTCGAGGTGCTCCCAGCGTCGCTCCCGGGACCGCCCCGAGGTCAGGTCCACTCCGCCCGGATCCGCAGGGCCGATGGTCACCTCCCGGTATGACTCCCGGGCTCTGCCGAACCGGGTGCGGCATCCGGAATGCTGGTCCGGTGTTCCGCCCCGCCGAGAGTGTCGCGCCGCCGTGGTGGCGGGGCTACCGTCGTGCCGACCTGCGTCACGACGTGCCCGCCGGTGTGACCGTCGCCGCGTACCTCATCCCGCAGGTGATGGCGTACGCCCAGGTCGCCGGCCTCCCGCCCGCGGCCGGGTTGTGGGCGGCTGTCGCCGCGCTGACCGTCTACGCGGTGCTCGGCAGCTCGCGCCAGCTCTCGGTCGGCCCGGAGTCCACGACCGCCCTGATGACCGCGGCCGCCCTCGGGCCCCTCGCGGCCGGCTCGCCCGACCGTTACGCCGCCCTCGCCGTCCTGCTGGCCGCGATGGTCGGCACGATCTGCCTGATCGCCTCCGCGGCCCGGCTCGGCGCCCTGGCCGACCTGCTGTCGAAGCCCGTGCTGGTCGGCTACCTCGCCGGCGTCGCCGTCCTCATGACGGTGGGTCAGCTGAAGAACGTCACCCGCACCCCGATCGAGGGCGAATCCATCGCCGAGCAGCTCGACAGCTGGTGGCGGCACCGCGCCGACTTCCACGGCCCGACCCTGACCCTCGCGGCGGCGGTCCTCGTCCTGATGATCGCGCTGCAGCGATGGCGGCCCCAGGTGCCCGGAGCGCTCGTCGCCGTGCTCGGCGCGACCGCCGTCGTCGCGCTCTTCGACCTGGACCGGCACGGGATCGCGGTCGTCGGCTCGCTCCCGGGCGCCCCGGCGTCCCCGGACCTCGGCCTGATCGAGGGCGACGACGTCCGTCTGCTGATCGCCCCCGCCATCGGGTTGGCCGTCGTCGGCTTCACCGACAACGTCCTGACCGCACGGGCCTTCGCGAGCCGGCGCAACCAGACGATCGCCGGCGGTCGCGAGCTCACCGCGCTCGGCGCCGCGAACCTCGGCGCCGCCGCGGCCGGCGGGTTCCCCGTCAGCTCGAGCGGGAGCCGGACCGCGCTGGGCGACGCGGTTGGCAGCCGCACCCAGTTCCACTCCCTGGCCGCCGCGGCCACGGTGGTCCTCACGCTCGTGCTCCTGCGCGACGTGCTGGCGGACTTCCCCGTCGCGGCGCTCGGCGCGCTCGTCCTCTACGCCGCCGTGCGGCTGATCGAGATCGGCGAGTTCCGCTACCTCAACCGCTTCCGGCGCAGCGAACTGCTGCTCGCGCTCGCGACGACCGCGGCCGTGCTCACCCTCGGCGTCCGCGACGGCATCCTCGCGGCCGTCGTCCTGTCGCTGGCCGACCTGCTCCGCCGCGTGGCCCGCCCGCACGACGCGGTGCAGGGATTCGTCCCGGGCCTGGCCGGCATGCACGACGTCGCCGACTACCCCGACGCGGAGACCGTCCCCGGTCTGCTCGTGTACCGCTACGACTCACCGTTGTTCTTCGCGAACGCGGAGAACTTCCACCGCCGTCTGCTCGACGCCTACCGCGGCGCCGAACCACCGCCGCGCTGGGTCGTGCTGAACGTCGAGGCGATGGTCGAGATCGACGTCACCGCCGCCGAGGTGCTCGCCCGCCTGCACACCGAACTCAAGGCCCAGGGTGTGGTGCTCGCCATGGCTCAGGTGAAGCAGGACCTCCGCCGCGACCTCGACGCCTCCGGCCTCACCGACCGCATCGGCGCCGACCACCTCTTCCCGACGCTCCCGACCGCCGTCGCCGCCTTCCAGAACCACCCGTAGCCCCTGCACTGAAGATGACATCTCTTGTGCAGGGGCCGACCCCCACATGTGCACTGGAGATGTCATCTCCAGTGCAGGGTCGGCGTCCGGGGTTACTGCTCCTTCTTGCGCATCTCGGCGCCGAAGACCGCGGCCTGGGCGCGGCGCTCCATGCCGAGCTTGGTGAGCATGACGGAGACGTAGTTCTTGACGGTCTTCTCGGCGAGGAAGAGGCGTTCGCCGATCTCACGGTTCGTCATGCCCTCGGTGACGAGGTCGAGGATCTCGCGCTCGCGGGCCGTCAGGGCTTCCCAGCGGGGGTCGACCTTGTCGCCCTCGCGGAGGCGGGTGAGGACCCGTTCGGTCACAGCCGGGTCGAGCAGTGAGTGGCCCGCGGCGACCTGCCGGATCGCGTCGACGAGGTTGCTGCCCTTGATCTCCTTGAGCAGGTAGCCCGCGGCGCCGGCCATGACGGCGCCGAGGATCGCGTCGTCGTCGTCGTAGGAGGTGAGGATGATGCAGCGCGTCCCGGGGACGGCGGACCGCACGTCACGGCAGACGTCGATGCCGCTGCCGTCCGGGAGTCGCCCGTCGAGGACGGCGACCTTCGGCTCAAGTGCCTTGATGCGCGGCAGCGCCTGCGCCGCGGTGCCGGCGTCGCCGACGACCGAGATGTCGGGCGCGGCCTCGAGCAGGTCGGCGATCCCGCGCCGCACGATCTCGTGGTCGTCGAGCAGGAACACGGTGATCTGCTCGTCCGCCTCCGGGTTCACAGCGGAATCGTCCATCGCAGGTGTGTCCCTTCGCGGTTCGGTGTCGTGTGCTCGGCCGGGGCGGGCCCGACCTCCAGGGTGCCGCCGTACTGCTCGGCGCGGACGCGCATGTTCTCCAGGCCGCTGCGGCGCGCGGACTCCCCGAGCCCGACACCGTCGTCCACGACCTCCAGCGTGAGCGCCTCGGCCGTGACCGTCAGCGAGAGCTCCACCGCGGTCGCCTGGGCGTGCCGGGCGGCGTTGCTCAACGCCTCGCGTGCGACGGCGACGAGGTCGTCCGCCATCTCCGGCCCGACCATCGTGTCGACGGGCCCGCCGAACCGGACCCGCGGTTCGAACCCGAGCACCGCGGTGGTCTCCGCGGCGACCTCGAGGATCCGCGCCCGCGGCGTCGCCGGCTTCTGCCCCGACGTGCCGCGCAGACCGAAGATCGAGGTTCGGATCTGCGCGATGACGTCGTCGATGTCCGTCACGACGCGGTCGATCCGCGCCGCGCGCTCGCTCTCCCGGAGCCCGGCTGCGCCCTGCAGCGTCATGCCGGCGGCGAAGAGCCGCTGAATCACGTGGTCGTGCAGGTCGCGGGCGATCCGGTCGCGGTCCTCCAGCAGGAGTACGCGCTCCTGGTCCACGCGCGCGTCGGCCAGCTCCAGCGCGACCGCGGCGTGGTTCGCGAACGCGAGCGCCATGTCGAGATCCGCGTCGTCGAAGCGCCGCCGCCCGCGCTGGCGCGCCACGGTCAACGCCCCGCGAGTGCCCACCGTGCCGATGAGCGGGACGACCATCGTGGCCCCGACCTCGAGGACGCGCGTCAGGTGCACGACGTGCCGTTCCTCGGTCGCGGCGTCGCCGAGCATCACCGGGCGCCCGGTCTCCAGCGCGAGCCCCACGATCGAGTCCGCGCGCGGGTACGCGTACCCGACGATCTCCGCGCCCCGCTCGCCCGCGGCCACCGCGACCTGCAGCACGTCCGGATCGGAGGACGGGAGCACGACGGAGACGAGGTCCGCCTCCGCGAGCGTCAGTGCCTGACGGGCGATCAGCTCCAGCGGGTTCTCCCCGCCCGGCGCCATCAGCCGCTGCTGGATCCGCATGGAGGCACGGAGCCAGTCCTGCCGCCGCTTGGCCTGCTCGAACAGGCGCGCGTTCTCGATGACGACACCGGCGGTGGCGGCCAGGGCGACGACGACGCGTTCGTCGTCCTCCGAGAACCGACCGGAGGCGGACTCGGAGAGGTAGAGGTTGCCGAACACCTCGTCACGGACGCGGATCGGGACCCCGAGGAAGCTCGCCATCGGGGGGTGGTTCGCGGGGAAGCCGACCGACCGCGGATCGTCCCCGATGTTCTGCAGGCGAATCGGCTGCGGCTCGTCGATCAGCGCACCGAGCAGTCCCTTGCCCGCGGGGAGGTGACCGATGCGCTCGACCGCGTCGTCGTCCATGCCGACGTGGATGAACTGCTCCAGCCCGCCGGCCGGGGCCAGGACGCCGAGCGCGCCGTACCGGGCGTTGACCAGCTCACACGCGACCTCGACGATCCGCCGCAGCACGACGGGCAGCGCGAGGTTGCCGATGATGGCCGTGTTCGCCGCCAGCAGCCCCCGAAGGCGACTCTGTGTGCCCATCAGCTCCTGAGCGCGGTCGACCAGCTGCGAGAGCAGTTGGTCGAATTCGAGCAGCGGCACCTGCGGCAGCTCGGAGGACGGTTCGGGACCGGTCACCCGATCAGCATGCCGGACCCCGGAATCGCCGCACCAGGGACCACCGGCCCGGCGGGTCCGTGCCGGGCGGCCCTGTTCACGCGCGCAGGGAAAGGGCAGCCTTCTCCCGAGCCGCAACCCCGAGGAGGCCGGCCGTGCCCGGACCGAGCGTCATCCCCTTCGCGCAGGTGCACGAGACGCACACCGGCGTGGTGCTGCTCCTCGGCGACCGCGCGTACAAGGTGAAGAAACCCGTCGACCTGGGGTTCTGCGACTTCACCTCGGTGGCCGAACGCGACCGTGTCTGCCGGCGCGAGGTCGAGCTGAACCGCCGCCTCGCCCCGGAGGCCTACCTCGGCGTGGCCGAGCTGCACCTGCCCGACGGGCACGCCACCGAGCCCGTCATCGTCATGCGCCGCATGCCGCCCGAGACCCGGCTGGCCACGCTCGCGCGGGAGGGCCGGGCCGACGGTGCGGTGCTCACCGAGATCGCTCGCCGCATCGCCGACTTCCACGCGGGCTGCGACCGACGCCCGGACATCGACGCCGACGCGACCGTCGCGGCGATCCGCGCCAACTGGGCGTCGAGCATCGCCGAACTCCGGGAGCTCATCGCGTCCTGGCCCGACGCACCGCTCGGGACCGACGACGTGGACGCGATCGAGGCCGCGGCGATTCGCTACCTCGACGGGCGGACCGCGCTGTTCGACGCGCGGATCGCCGCCGGCGCCGTCGTCGACGGCCACGGGGACCTGCTCGCCGACGACATCTTCCTGCTGCCCGAGGGACCGCAGATCCTCGACTGCCTGGAGTTCGACGACCACCTGCGTCACGTGGACCGCATCGACGACATCGCATTCCTCGCGATGGACCTCGAACGCCTCGGCGCCCCCGAACTCGGCCGGCTCCTGCTGACCGAGTACCGGCGGCTCACCGGCGACGACGCGCCCGCCTCGCTCGTGCACCACTACCAGGCGTATCGCGCGCTGGTCCGCGCCAAGGTCACCTGCGTTCGCGCCCGCCAGGGCGACCCCGAGGCACCGGCCGCCGCCCGCGCGCTGGCCCAGCTCTGCCGCGACCACCTCGCGGCGGGGACGGTGCGCCTGATCCTCGTCGGTGGGCTGCCCGGCACGGGCAAGTCGACGCTCGCCCACGCGATTGCGGCCGACCTCGACTGCACGGTGATCAGCACCGACCGCGTCCGCAAGGAGCTCGCCGGCCTCGACCCCGACACCCCCGCACCGGCCGGCTACGGCGACGGGCTCTACGCGCCCGAGCACATCGCCGCGACCTACGCGGCCGTGATGGAACGCGCCGAGGCGCTGCTCACCCACGGCCGGTCGGTGATCCTCGACGGGTCGTGGACCTCGGCGGCACCGCGGGCGCAGGCCCGCGACCTCGCGGAACGCACCGCCGCCGTCCTCGTCGGCCTGCAGTGCGTCGCCCCCGCCGAGGTTGCCGACGCCCGCATGGTCGGCCGCCGCGGACCGTCCGACGCGAACGCCGAGATCGCCGCCGCGATGCGCGCGAACGCCGACCCCTGGTCCGACGCGGTCCCCGTCGACACCGGCGGCGAGCTCGCGGACGCCCACAAGCACGCCGTCGACGTCGTCCTCGGCGCTCTCTGAGGTCGCCGGCAGTGGAGGACGCCATGGAGCGGCTCGTGGTGGTCGGCGTGGACGGCTCGGCCGGCGGCCGCCGCGCCCTGGACTGGGCGGTCCGGCACGCGGCGGGCACCGGCGCGCGGCTGGAGGTGGTCTGCGCCGACCCGTCCGAGGAGGCGGCGACGGAGCAGCTGCACCGCGACCTGCAGGACGTCCTCGCGCACCACCCGGGCGCTGCGCCGGGGATCACGACCCGCGTCGTCGCCGGCAAGCCCGCCGACGTCCTGCTCGACGCCGCCCGCGACGCCGACCTGCTCGTCGTCGGCAGTCACGGGAAGGGCGGGCTCGCCACCACGCTCCTCGGCTCGGTCAGCGAGGCCTGCGTCCGCCGCGGCACCACCCCGGTCCTCATCGTCCCGGCCCGGTGACCGGCCCGGCGACCTGACGGAGGACCCGGTTCGCGAGGGACTTTGGTCCATCCCGATTCGGTCCGATCTGCACCTGTTTCGCCGCCCGCCGACCGCCAGACTGGAGACGCACCGGGCCGCGGCACCGCAGCGCCGCCTGTCTCGCCCGGGCCGCCGGTCGGCTTTCACCGGGCCCGACCGGCCGGCGCCGCCGTCCACCGGGGACGGCGGCGCCTTTCGCGCTCAGGCCGGGTGGGCGGCGCGGACGATCGGGACGGTCATCAGGACCAGGCCCGCGACGAGCAGAGCCCCACCGGCCCCGAGGGCACCGCCGGCGATCCACGTCAGGGCCGGGACCTCGGCGCCGGCGCGCACCGTGACCCCGAACCCGGCGTTGCCGTCCGGCGGCATCACCACGATCGACCAGTCGCCGCCCTCGGAGTCCCACGTCACGGCCTGCGGAGCCGCACCGGCCGCGGACGCGACCCAGATCCCCGCCGACGCCGGGCTCTCAGGGACGCGATCCCCGGCCGTGACGACCGGCGTCGCACCGTGCGAGAGGTCCTCGACGGTGGCGTGAGCGACGCCCTGCAGGTAGGCCTCGACGTCGTCGTCCCCGGCGATCCCGACGAAGATCGGCTGCCCGCTCGCGGACTGGACCTCGATGCGCACGGTGCCGAGCAACGATCCCGAACCGAAGGGCCCGAGGTCGACGTCGGGCAGGTCGATCTCCTCACTGACCAACGCGGACGCCGTGGTGTCGAAGTGCCGGCTCGGCGTCATCAGCAGGCCGTCGGTCCGCTGGGTCCGGTCCGCCCACAGCATTGCGCCGCCGGCGGCAGCGAGGCCACTGCCGGTCAGGACGAGCACCGCTCCGGCGACGACCGCCGTGACCCGGCGCGCGGTCCAGCCCGCCCGGGCCGGGGCCGGCTCCACGGCGACCGCGGCTTCCGCGGCGCCGGGCTCGGTGCCGCCGGTGTCGAGGCGGAAGGGCGGGTACGTGTCGGTCATCAGGCCGGCGTAGGCGGCGACCCGCAGCGCCCACCGGTCCATGCCGACGGCCAGGTCGTACAGGGGCTCGGGGTACCGGCCGGTGAACAGCAGCACGATGCCCGCGGCCAGGACCAGGACGCCGACCAGTCCGGTGAAGAACCACTGCAGCGGCCCGTCGCCGTCGAGCACGGGCCCGATGCCGCCGATCAGCAGCGCCACGATCAGGTAGTGCGGGATGGCCAGCAGCCACCACTTCACCAGGACCAGCCCGCGGGACAGCCGCTCCGGGCGCTCGACCTCCAGCCGCGCGGGGTAGTCCGGGACGTCGGCGAGGGTGAACGGCGGGTACCGATCGGTGCCGAGGGCACCGTAGGAGTAGTGCTGGACCCGCCACGTCCAGCGCAGAACGCCGACGTTGAACTCGAAGATGGGGGCCGGATAACGGCCCGTCAGAAGAATGGCGACGCCGGCCACCGCGGTGAGGAGGACGAACGCAGCCAGAGAAACGCCAGGACGACGAGGTGCGGTAGGACGAGCAGCCACTTGACCAGCCAGAGCCAGCGCGACAGCTCCGGGTCACGGCGCCCGCTGACCTGCACCGGGTAGGAGCGCGTTCCGATCAGCTCGGGTGTGCCCATCGGGGGACTCCTCTCGGGACGCGCGTCAGCGCAGGGTGTCGTGGCCGGGCCCGTCCCGGGGCCGTCGCCTCCCCTCCAGGTTCGTCCCCGGGCCTCACCTCCCCCCAGAGGCACTCGACTCGGGCACTTCGGGCCGAAGGTCCATGCCGAACCCCAACCACCGCCCCTGCCCCGACCCCCGCCCGCGCGGGAAAAGTGAGGAGCCATCAGTTCAGACCGCCCGTCCGACCGGAGGAACCGTGGACGCGCTCGACCTCGCGCGGTGGCAGTTCGGAATCACCACCGTGTACCACTTCCTGTTCGTGCCGATCACGCTCGGTCTGTCGATGCTCGTCGCGGGCCTGCAGACCGCGTGGCACCGCTCCGGCAATGAGGCCTACCTCCGAGCGACGAAGTTCTGGGGCAAGCTCCTCGTCATCAACTTCGCCATGGGCGTGGTGACGGGCATCGTCCAGGAGTTCCAGTTCGGCATGAACTGGAGCGACTACTCGCGCTTCGTCGGTGACATCTTCGGCGCGCCGCTCGCGATCGAGGGGCTGCTCGCGTTCTTCCTCGAATCGACCTTCTTGGGCCTGTGGCTCTTCGGCTGGGACAAGTTGCCCAAGCGGGTCCACCTCGCCTGCGTCTGGCTCTTCGCCGTCGGCACCTGGCTGTCCGCGTACTTCATCCTCGCGGCGAACTCGTTCATGCAGCACCCGGTCGGCTACGAGATGAACGCCGAGCGCGGGCGCGCCGAGCTGCACGACTTCGGCGCCGTACTCACCCAGAACACGACGGTGGTCACGTTCGCGCACACGATCCTCGCCGCCCTGCTGACGGCGGGCGCGTTCATGCTGACCGTCGCGGCTTGGCACATCCGCCGCGCCTCCTCGCCCGACGTGTTCCGCCCGAGCATGCGCCTCGCGATGTGGGTGATGCTGCTCGCCGGCATCGGCACCGCGATCAGTGGCGACGTCCAGGCGCGGATCATGACCGAGCAGCAGCCGATGAAGATGGCCGCGGCCGAGGCGCTGTACGACACCACCGACAAGGCCGGCTTCTCCCTGTTCACGATCGGCTCGCTCGACGGCGAGGAGGAGATCGCGAGCATCCGCATCCCCGGGCTGCTCTCGTTCATGGCGACCGGAGACCCGGACGGGACCGTCGAGGGCATCAACGACGTGCAGCGGGAGTACGAGCAGACCTACGGCCCCGGGAACTACAAGCCGAACATCCCGGTCGCGTACTGGTCGTTCCGCCTGATGATCGGGTTCGGCAGCCTCGCGATCCTGATCGCGCTGGCCGGACTCTGGGTCACCCGGCGCGGGCGCGTGCCGCGCAGCCGATGGTTCTACCTCGGCACCGCGTCGGCGGTCACCTTGCCGCTGCTGGCCAACACCTTCGGTTGGATCTTCACCGAGATGGGCCGCCAGCCCTGGACCGTCTTCGGCGTCCTGCAGACCAAGGACAGCGTCTCCCCCACGGTCTCGACGTTCGATGTCGCGACGTCGCTCACCGTGTTGACGCTGCTCTACGGGGTGCTGGCCGCGGTCGAGTTGAAGCTGCTGTTCACCTACGGCCGCTCGGAGCCTCCGCAGGTGACGGCCCACTCCGAGGACGACGACTCCGACCGCCCGCTGGCCTTCGCGTACTGAGAGAGATGACGATGGAACTCACGACGCTCTGGTTCCTGTTGATCGCCACCCTGTGGTGCGGCTACTTCCTGCTGGAGGGCTTCGACTTCGGCGCCGCCATGCTCATGCCGGTGCTGGCCCGCGACGACCGGGAACGCCGGGTCGTCCTCAACACCTTCGGCCCGGTCTGGGACGGCAACGAGGTCTGGCTGCTCGTCGCCGGCGGCGCGACGTTCGCCGCCTTCCCCGAGTGGTACGCAACGCTGTTCAGCGGGTTCTACCTGCCCCTGCTGCTGATCCTCGTCGCGCTCATCGTCCGCGGGGTCGCGTTCGAGTACCGCGGCAAGATCGACGACGACGCCTGGCGGCGGCGCTGGGACCTGTGCATCGTGGTCGGCAGCGCCCTGCCCGCCGTGCTTTGGGGTGTCGCGTTCGGCAACATCGTCCGCGGCGTCCCGCTCTCGGCGGAGCACGAGTACACCGGCAGCTTCTTCACGCTGCTCAACCCCTACGCCCTACTCGGTGGCGTCGTGACGCTGACGCTGTTCCTCCTGCACGGCGCAGTGTTCCTGACGCTGCGGACCACGGGCGACGTCCGGGACCGTGCGCAGCGGGCGACGCAGAACATCGCGCCGGTGGCGATCGCGGCGGCCGTCGCGTTTCTCACCTGGACCGCGATCGATCAGCGGGACGCCTGGGCCATCGCCATCTCGGTGCTCGCCGCGCTGACCCTCGTCGCCGCGCTGGGCCTGACCGCGGCGTCCCGCGACGGGTGGGCTTTCGTCGCCACCGGGGCGACGATCGTCCTCGCCACCGTCTCGCTCTTCGTCGCGCTGTACCCGAACGTGCTCCCGGCGACCGAGGCCGCCAACTCACTGACCGTCACGAACGCGTCGTCCACGGGCTACACGCTCACGGTGATGACGTGGGTCGCGCTGATCCTGACGCCGGTGGTCGTGGCCTACCAGGCCTGGACGTACTGGGTCTTCCGCGCCCGCGTCGGGACCGAGCACATCCCGCCGCTGGCGATGCCGAAAGCTGTGGAGTCGGTGCTCCAGGACATTCGGTGAAACCGGTCGATCCCCGACTGGCCCGCCGCACCCGTAGCGTCCGCCGACACCTGGTCGCCGGCGGCGTGCTGGCGGCCGGGGGTGCGGCGCTCACGATCGCACAGGCCGTGCTGCTCGCGACCGCGATCGCCCGGTCCTTCACCACCGGCGCCGGGCCGGTCGAATTGCGCGGCGTTCTGCTCGCCCTCGCCGCCGTGCTCCTCGCGCGCGCCGCGCTGGCCGGTCTCGAGGATCTGCTGGGGCGGCGGGCGGCCGGCCAGGTCAAGGCGGAACTGCGCGCCCAGACCCTCGCCGCCGTCGCGGCCGGTGCCGGCCGCGGTCGCCCGCCCGGCGAGATCGCGACCCTGACCTCGACCGGCTTGGACGCCCTCGACGGCTACGTCGGCCGGTACCTGCCGGCGCTGACGCAGGTCGCGGTCATCCCGTTGATCGTGCTCGGCGGACTGATCTTCACCGACGTGACCGCTGCCGCGACAGTCGCCGTCACCCTTCCGCTGATCCCGCTGTTCCTGGCGCTCGTGGGTCTGTCGACCGCTTCCTACACACAGCGTCAGATGCACCTGCTCACCCGACTCGGCGGGCACTTCGCGGACGTGGTGAGCGGGCTGCCCACCCTGAAGGCGTTCCGGCGTTCGCGCGCTCAGGCCGAGACCATCGCCGAGATCAGCAACCGTTACCGGGTCGCGACCCTGCGGACCCTGCGGTTGGCGTTCCTGTCCTCGCTCGTGCTCGAACTGGTCGCGACCTTGTCGGTCGCGCTGGTCGCCGTGGGGGTCGGCCTCCGTCTCGTCGAGGGGCGCCTGACGCTGCAGACCGCACTCACCGTGCTGATCCTCGCCCCCGAGGCGTACCTGCCGCTCCGGCGTCTGGGCGCACTGCACCACACCAGCGAGGAAGGCCTGGCGGCAGCCGCGGCCGCACTCGACCTCATCGACGCGACGCCTGACGCCGGTGGTTACCGGGCGGCCCCGAACCTCGACCGGGGTCTGACCGTCACCGGCCTGACGGTGCATCACCCCGATCGCGACCAACCCGCCCCCGCCGACCTCTCGCTGACCGTGCGACCGGGTGAGCTGCTCGCCGTCACGGGGTCGAGCGGCAGCGGGAAGTCCACGCTGCTGCGAGTGCTCGCGGGGCTGACGCCCGCACCGGCCGGTGCGGTGCACGTCGGCGGGACCGACCTGGCGGAGCTCGACGCCGACGCCTGGCGCTCCCGCGTCGCGTGGGCCGGACAGCAGCCGTTCCTGTTCGCCGGGACGCTCGGCGACAACATCCGCCTGGGCCGACCGACCGCGACCGACGCCGAGATCGCGTCGGCCGCCGAACTCGCCGCGCTCGGCGACCTGCTCGCCCGTCTGCCCGGTGGGCTCGCCACGGAGGTCGGCGAGGGCGGTGCGGGCCTGTCCGCCGGTGAACGCCGTCGCGTCACCCTGGCGCGCGCGTTCCTCCGCGACGCCCCGCTCCTGCTGCTCGACGAACCGACCGCCGATCTCGACGCCGAGACCGAGCGCCGCATCGCCGCGGCGATCCGTTCGCTGGCGCCCGCCCGCACCGTGGTGGTCGTGACGCATCGGCCGGTGCTGCGGGACCTCGCCGACCGCGGCGTCGACCTCGACGGCGTGCCCGCCCGGCCCGACGTGGAGGTGGCCGCATGACCGGGCCCGTCCGTCGCCTGCTCCACCTCGCGCGGCCGGCCGTCCCGCGACTGGCGCTGGCCGCCCTGCTCGGCTGTCTCGCGTCCCTCGCGGCGGTGGGTCTGACGGCGACGTCGGCCTGGCTGATCTCCCGGGCCGCGCAGCACCCACCGGTCCTGATGCTGATGGTCGCCATCGTCGCCGTGCGGGCGTTCGGCATCGGCCGCGGTGTGCTGCGGTACGCCGAGCGTCTCGTCTCGCACGACGCCGCGCTGCGCGTCCTCGCCGACATCCGGGTCCGCTGCTTCGAGGCGGCCGACCGGCTCGCGCCGGCGGGGCGGCGCGGCCTGCACCGCGGCGACCTCACCGCTCGGTTCGCCGCCGACGTCGACGCCGTGCCCGACGTCCTCGTCCGCGGCCTGCTGCCGCTCGCCGTCGCATCCGCCACCGGCCTCGCCGCGGTGATGCTGCTCGGCGCGATCGCCTGGCCCGCCGGGCTTGTCCTGCTCGCGGGCCTGGTCGCGGTCGGCGTCGTCGTTCCCCTGGCGCAGAGCGCACTCGCGGCGGAGGCCGAGCGCGCGCCCGCGGCCCTGCGCGGCCGGCTCGCCACGCAGACCGTCGACCTCGTCGACGGCCTCGACACCTACCGCGCCTACGGCGCCGTCCCCGAGCGGCTGGCCGCGATCGCCGAGACCGAACGCGAACTGGCCCGGGCCGACCGGCGCTCCGCCGTCGTTGCGGCCGCCGCCGCGACCGCCCTGGCGCTCACCGTCGGCGCCGTGGTGTGGACGCTGCTGGCGTTCGGCGCCCACCGGGTGCACACCGGCGGTCTGGATCCGGTGCTGCTCGCCGTCGTCGTGCTGACGCCGATCGCGGTCTTCGAGGTCGTCGGGCAGGCGCCGGAGGCGGTCCGGCGGCTCGACACCGCCCGGGGCGGCCTGACGCGCGTGTTCGAGGTGCTCGACGCTCCGGCGACCGTCACGGATCCGGCGGTGCCCGCGGAGCTCGGGCCCGGCCCCCACACGCTGCGGGTCGAGCACCTGCGGGTCGGGTGGCCGGACGGCCCGGACGTCCTGCACGACGTCTCGCTGGACCTGCGCCCGGGCCGGCGCATCGCCGTCGTCGGCGAAAGCGGTTCGGGCAAGTCGACGCTGGCCGCCGCGATCCTGCGCTTCGTCGATCCGCGCGGCGGAGCGGTCCGGCTCGACGGCGTCGACACCCGCACCCTCGCCGCCGAGGACGTCCGGCGCGTGGTCGCGACCTGCGCCCAGGACGCCTACCTGTTCGACTCGACCGTCCGCGCCAACCTGCTGCTCGCCCGCCCGGACGCGACGGAGGAGCAGCTCTGGGCCGCCGCCGACGCCGCCCGGCTCGGGGCCTGGCTGCGGACGCAGCCGCAGGGCCTCGACACCGTTGTCGGGCCGGCGGGCTCGAACCTCTCCGGCGGGCAGGCGCGCCGCCTGGTGCTCGCCCGGGCCCTGCTCACGGACGCCGAGATCCTGATCCTCGACGAACCCACCGAGCACCTCGACCCGGCGACCGCCGCGGAGCTGATGCGGGACCTGCTCGACGTCACCACCGGCCGGACGACGCTCCTCATCACCCACGACCGCAGCGTCCTCACCGACGTCGACGCGGTCCTCGACCTCGCCGACCCCTGTGGAAAAGAAAGGGTGTCACCCCTTCCGGTTACTCCGCAGTAAGGGGTGTCACCCCTTGCGGTTACTCCGCAGTAAGGGGTGTCACCCCTTGCGCTTACTCCGCAGTAAGGGGTGTCACCCCTTGCGGTTACTCCGCAGTAAGGGGTGTCACCCTTTCTTGACGCGGCGGCCCTCCAGACGACCGACCGGCTCCGGGGCCCCGGCGGGGACGTCGAGACCGACGCCGCCGCATCCGCGGTGACCCCAGACGCCGAACAGTCGCTCGAACTCGGGCATCACCCGGGCGAACTCCTCAGCCGGCCACTGGGCCCGCTCGAGGGACCGCACCGCCTCGATCAGGTCGGGGTCGCCGGACTGCTCGACGACGAACTGGCCGAACCCGCGCGCGAAGATCTCGTCGTCCGCGACGGCGTACTGGGCCCACTCGTCGCCGTTGAGCGAGTCGGCGATCAAGGCCCGCACGGTCGGGGTCTTCCGCAACGCGGCGACCACGGGGCCGGTGTCGATGCCGCACGAGTCGTCGAGGACGTGTCCGAGCTCGTGCAGGACGGTCCGGGCCTGCGAGGCCTCGTCCGCCTTGGTGTTGATCCAGATCGTTCGGTCGAGCACCTGACCCTGCGCGGCGAGCGTGGGGTCCTCGATCACGGTGAGCGGCGGGACGGGCGGCAACGGCAACTTGGCCACCTCGGCGACGGCCCGCTGGACGGCCGGGATCGCCGTCGGTGTCGACGCGAGCGCGGTGGCGTCGGCCGGCTCGGGGACGACCGCCACACCGGCCACCAGGAGGGCGAGGAGCAGGCGGTGCGGGCAGCGCATGTCGAACCGTTCGGAGAGGGCCTATTCGTCGGCGGAGAGAACCCGACCGAAGATATGACGGGGTGTCAGGCGGACGACCCGGGCCCGGTCGCCCGGCGCCCAGGGTTCCGGTTGGACCGGGAGCCCGGCGACCTCGTCGTCGGTGAGGGTGCGCGCGTGCCCCTGGACCGTGACGGTCCAGCCGGTCCGCGTCCCGGTGTTGATGCGGTCGCACTGGACGGCGAACATCCCGGACTGGCCGAGCGCGGCGAGCTTGGTGCTCACACCGATACGGAAGAGGACGTCCCCGTCGACGACGACGAAGTTCACGACCTCGATGTGCGGGGCCCCCGACATGCAGAAGGCCAGCCGGCCCACCTGCTCGCGGGCCATCAGCGTCATCGCCGTCTTCTCGTCGAGCGGATCGAGGTGGCGCACCACCGAGCCGGGAAGGGACATCAGAGATCACCTCGTGGGGTGTCGCGAACGACGATGACGGGACAACGTGCGCGGGACGCGATCAACAGGTCCTGCCGACCCAGACCGCGGGGCCGGTCCCCGAGGCCGAGCACCAGCAGGTCGACCGAGCCGGACAGGTCGACGAGGACCTCGGCGAACTGGCCGACGCAGACGGAAGTGGCGACTCCGACGTCAGGGTAACCGGCCGCGACGTCGGCGACCGCCTGCTCCAGACTCCGCGCCTCGCCCGCGTCCTCGCCGTCGCGCACGACGGTGACGGTGAGGTCCGCCCGGCGGCGTCGCGCCTCGGAGAACCCGACGGCCAGCGCCTCGGCGGCATGGCCGGACTCGTGCAACCCGACGACGACCCGGCCGTGCAGGAGGCCACCGGAGGTCGGGGTCTTGGTGCCGCTCACGGTCATCAGTACTCCTCGCCGAACGCCACCGCGGCCGCCGGTGCGGCGTCCGGGAGTTCGGCGTCCGGGAAGCGACGGCGGTCGGCGGGCACGATCAGCACCGGGCAGGTCGCGGCCACGGTGCAGGCGGAGGCGACGGACCCGAGGCGAAGCCCGAGGAAGCCGCCGGCGCCACGGTCGGCCAGGACGAGGACGTCCGCCCCGTGGGCGTGCGCAGTCAGGCAGGCGGCGGGGTCACCCTCGATCACGAAGGTCCGCACCATTTCCGGGAAAGGCTCCCGGACCAGAGCCACCAGATCGGCGAGCAGCACGTGGTCCGCCAACGCCGACGTCTCTCCTCCCGGCAGCCGGACGAGCACCACGTCGAGCCACGCGCCGGTCTGCTCGGCGGCCTCCACGGCCCACCGGACGGCGACCAGCGACGCCGGTGAGCCGTCGGTGCCGACGACGATCCGCCCGCGCTCCGCGCGTCCGGCATAGCTCTGCATGGCCGTTCCTTCGCTCCGTTGCCTTCGTCTCCTTCAGGATCCGTCGCCGGGGCGGGCCGGCGGCAGAGCAAGCGGTCCTCAGCCGGGTGGGACCCTCGGCCCTTCCGGCTCGGGACGCGGAACCAGCAGCACGGGACAGTGCGCGTGGTGCAGGACGGCCTGGCTGACCGAGCCCAGCACGAGCGCGGCGCGCGTGCCCCGGCCCCGGGTGCCGAGGACGATCAGCGACGCCCCGCGCCCCGCCTCCAGCAGCGCCGAGGCGGCCGCGCCGGAACGCACCTCCGTGCGCACCTCGACGTCGGGGTGACGTTCGGTCCAGTGCCGGGCCTCGATCCGGAGGTCGCCGTCGTGGTCCGGCCCGCCGGCCGCCAGGGCGGCCAGCGCCAGGCGCCGCACCGGGGCCCGGCGGCTCACGCCGTGGGCCAGCACGACGGGCACCCCGCGCGACGCCGCCTCCGCGAACGCCACGTGGAGGACGGCCTCGTCACGCGCGGGGTCGCCGCGCAGTCCCGCCACGACCGGACCGCCCGGACGGCGCCGCGCCGCTCCCGGCCGGACGACCAGGACCGGACACGGCGCCGCCGCGGCAAGGGCGACGGCGTGCGATCCCAGGGCCGCGTCGCGCACCGCGCCGTGACCTCGACTGCCCACCACGAGCAGGTCGTGGTCCCGGGCGAGGTCGACGAGCAGGTCGTCGACCGGCCCGGTCCGGCCCAACGCGCGGACCTCGACTCCCGGTGCCGCGGCCCGTGCGGCCACGGCGGCGTCCGGGAGCGGGTCTGCTCCGCGCGGCCGGCCGAGCAGCGCGGGCTCGACGACGTGAACGATCGTCAGAGTCGTTGCCGCCCGGGCCGCGTACTCGGCCGCGACCGCCACGGCGGCGGTGGCGGAGGTGGATCCGTCGACCGCGACGAGGACCCCGTTCACTCCGCGGGGAGTTCGTCGCCGGCGTGGACGATCAGGACCGGACACTTCGCGTGCGCGGCGCACTTCGAGCTGACCGAGCCGAGCAGGAGCCCGCGGAAGCCACCGCGGCCGCGGTTGCCGACGACGAGCATCCGCGCGCCGCGGGCGTGCTCGACGAGACAGTGGGCCGGGTCGCCCTCGAGGGCGAACGTGCGCAGGTTCGCCGGCCGGTCGGCCCCGAAGACCTCGTCGAGCGTGGCCTGGAGGGACTTCTCCGCGTCGCCCTGCCAGTCGATGCCGTAGGCGCCGACGTCCCAGCTGAAGGCGGCCGGCAGCGACCAGGCGGTCACGACGTCGAGCATCGCGCCCGCGCGCTGCGCGGCGGCGTTCGCCCAGCGCAGGGCGGCCTCCGCCTCCGGGGAGCCGTCGACCCCCACGACGATGCGCTCTTCGTTCGTCCCGCTCATCTCGTCCTCCTCCGCTGACGTTCCTCCCCTCCAGGTTGCCCCGATCAGGGGGTCGCGGAGCAGGTCCGATCCGCCCCGATCGTCCGGGCCGAAGGTCCCGGGCCTTCGGCACCTCCTGGCCCTGCCCGGCCGCCACGCGGCGGAGGAGCCTGAGGGCAGACAGCGAGATCCTCGGGAGGGATCGACCATGACCGGACGCATCGTCGTCGGCGTCGACGGCACCGAAGGCGGGCGGCGGGCCCTGACCTGGGCCCTGCGGCACGCGGGGACGATCGACGCGAACGTGCTCGCCGCCGCCGTCTACTACGACCCGGCCGCCCTCGAGCCGGACGCGGACCCGAACCGCGAGCCGTCCCCCCGCGCCCAGGCCGCGCGCCGCGACGCGGAACGTCACCTCGCGAACGACGTCGCCGCCGTCCGCGCGTGGGTGCCCGACGCACCGCCGGTCGAGACGATCGTCGTCCCCGGCGACGTGATCGCCCACGCCCTGACCGCCCTGGCCGAGAGCGCCGACCTGCTCGTCGTCGGCAGCCACGGCCACGGCGTCGTCACCAGCCGCGTCCTCGGCACCGTGAGCATGGGGTGCGTCACCAGCGCCCCCTGTCCGGTCCTCGTCGTGCCCGCGAAGGACCGCACCGCC
The DNA here is from genome assembly GCF_039525035.1 of Sporichthya brevicatena. NCBI lineage: Bacteria > Bacillati > Actinomycetota > Actinomycetes > Sporichthyales > Sporichthyaceae > Sporichthya > Sporichthya brevicatena. Next base: position 33,640 of record NZ_BAAAHE010000038.1, on the reverse strand, counting down.
CCGACCACCCCGCCCGACGAGACCGCCCGGGACCGCCCGCTCCTGGCCGACCGCCGCTGAGCAACCCCGCCCCCCTGTCACAAAAGGGTGACACCCCTTACTGCGCAGTAAGGGGTGTCACCCTTTTGTGACAACGGCGCCGGGTCAGCCGGCGCGGCGGCGGCGGGGGACGACCTGCTCCTGGGGGTACTGGGCGTGCATGTCGGTCAGGAGGCCGGCCTGGCCGCTCAGGACCGAGGTCAGGATGCCGCGGGCGACGACGAGCAGCTCGGCCACCTTCGGGCTGACGAGGGCGTACCGGACGTTCGAGCCCTCCCGCTGCGCGGTGACGAGGCCGGCGCGCCGGAGCACCGCGAGCTGCTGGGAGAGGTTCGAGGCCTCGACGTTCACCTCGGGCAGCATCTCGGCGACCGTGTGCTCGCGCTCGCTGAGGAGCTCCAGGACCCGGATGCGCACGGGATGGCCGAGCGTCTTGAAGAACTCGGCCTTCAGCTGGTGCAGGGGTGTCGTCACCAGGTCTCCCGTCCTTCGGCCTTCACAGGCCGTCAATTCAAGATATGATGAGTTGAAGAATATTGCAACTCCGAACATGGCCCAAGGAACCGCGTCATGACCTCGTCGCTCGCGCACCGCCCGGCCCCTGCCCGGTTCCGCCCCTCGCAGGAGGTCGGCGTCGTCGACCTCCGCTGGCGCGCGGAGGCGCTGCTGGACGACGGGTTCCGTCTGGCCCTGGTGACCGCGGTCGCCGAGGACGACGGCGCGCACCGGATCGTCTACCTGTTCACGGCGTCCGGCCCGGACCGCCGCGTCGAGCTCGTGACGCACACCGCCCCCGGCGGTGACACGGTGCCGAGCCTGGCCCTGCTGAGCTTTCCCGCCGGCCGGTTCGAGCGCGAGCTCTACGAGACCCACGGCCTGCTCGCCAGCTCCGCTCCCCCGGCCCCCGGCCGGAACGGAACGACGGGCTTCGCCGCCCCGACCCGCCACTCGTGGGAGGTCGACGCGACCGGGCGGGCCGCGACTGACCTGGTGGACGTCGTCGAGCACCGTCACCCGCGGTCGAGCCTCTCCCACGCCGTGGCTCTTTCACTCGCGATCGAGGACGCGAACGACTTCGCCGTCCCGCCGCCGGTGGCCGCCGCCCGCGCGATCCTCGTCGAGCTGGAGCGCGCGACGAACCACCTGCGGTCGATCGGCGCGATGTGCAACGACGCCGGCCTGACGCGCTGGTCCGCGGAGGCCCTCTCGCTCCACCGTGAGGTGCTGACGCTCAACGAGGAGATCACCGGCAGCCGCCTGCTCCGCGGGGCGGTCACGCCCGGCGGCGTCCGGCTGCGCACCCTCCCCGAGCCGCGCCGGCTGCGGGAGCTGGAGAGGGTCGCGACGGAGTTCCGGGACAAGGCGCTCTCCAGCCCTGCGCTGGCGGCCACGTACCGCCGCCGCTGGATCCTGACGAACCGTCACGCTGCGATGACCGGCGCCCTCGGCCCGGTTGCGCGCGCCAGCGGCGTCGACGCCGACGCCCGCCGCGACCACCCGTTCCACCCGGGGACCGTCCTGGTGAACACCGTGACCTCGCGCCGCGGTGACGCGCTCGCACGCCTGGAGATACGGGTTCACGAGCTCGGCGCGAGCCTGCGCCTGCTGCGCGACCTCCTGCCCGAGGCCCGGCGGGCCGTCGGAACGGTCTCGTCCGCCGCGTTCGGCGGCACGGGTCACCCGATGCGCGGGACCGGCCTGGTCGAGGGTCCGCAGGGGACGATCGCGACCCGCGTCGAACTGGACGAGAACGGCCGGGTCGAGAATCTGCGCGTGGTGGACCCGTCGTTCCTCACGCGCTCGGCGTTCACGCTGTCCCAGCGTGGTCCTCACGACGAGAACGGATCGACGGTCGACTCGGGCTTCGACCTGCCCGACCCTGCACCCGCGCACTGACCTCGACCGCGACGCACCCCACGGCCCCGACGGCGAGCGCCGCCGTGGTCGCGCCCGCGTGGTCGGGGTACAGCGCCCAGAAACCCTGCAGCCACGGGACCAGCAGGCAGACGAGGAAGCTGAGGCACGCCCCGGCGACCACCAGCAGCTTCCACCACGCCAGGGGCCGCGCCACGACGATCAGCACCCACACCGACACGACGAACAGCGCCAGGACCGCGGCCGTGCTGTGCTGCTCGTCGGTCGCGGAGTCCATCTCACGCACCATCAGGTAGGTGCCGACGCTGCACACGCCGGCGATGATCCCGGCCGGGATCGCCAGCCGCAGCACGCGTCGCACGAAACCCGGCCGGGCCCGCTCGGCGTTCGGCGCGAGCGCGAGGAAGAACGCCGGAATGCCGATGGTCAGCGAACCGACCAGCGTGAGGTGCCGCGGCAGGAACGGGAACGGGATCCCCATGACCCCGATGACGATCGCCAGCAGCACCGAGTAGACGGTCTTGGTCAGGAACAGGTTCGCGACCCGTTCGATGTTGCCGATGACCCGCCGGCCCTCCGCGACGACGTGCGGCAGGGTCGCGAAGGAGTTGTCGAGCAGGACGATCTGGGCCACCGCACGGCTGGCGGCACTGCCCGAGCCCATCGCGACGCCGATGTCGGCGTCCTTGAGCGCGAGCACGTCGTTGACGCCGTCGCCGGTCATCGCGACCGTGTGCCCGCGGGAGTGCAGGGCGCCGACCATCTCACGCTTCTGAGTCGGCGTCACGCGGCCGAAGACGCTCGTGCTCTCGACGGCCTCCGCAAAGGCCTCCGGGTCGGCCGGCAGCCGGCGGGCGTCCATCGGGTGATCCGCACCGTCGAGCTCCAGCGCAGCGGCGACAGCCCCCACGGAAACGGCGTTGTCGCCGGAGACGACCTTCAGCGCCACGTCCTGGGACTCGAAGTAGCGCAGGGCCGGTCCGGCCTCGGGCCGGATGCGCTGCTCGAGGACGACGAGGGCGGCGGCCTCGATCGAGCCCGGGCCGTCCGGGCCGTCGACGGCGCCGGCGGCCCGGCCGAGCAGCAGGACGCGCAGGCCCTGGGCCCCGAGTTCCTCGGCGGCGACCCGGGCCGGGTCCGCGGCGTCGAGCAGGACGTCGGGGGCGCCGAGCACCCAGTCGCCGGCCGCGGCCGTCGAGTCGAAACCGACGCCGCTCCACTTGCGCGCCGAGGAGAACGGCATCACTCGCGCGGCTGCCGGGACGTCCGCGCCCGGCGGGTACGCCTCGGCGATCGCGAGCATGCTGGCGTTGGGCCGCGGGTCGGCGCCCGCCATCGCGGTGAGCACCGCGTCCGCCTCGTCGTGGCCGTTGCACACCCGCAGCTCGGCCAGGCGCATGCCGTTCTCGGTGAGCGTGCCGGTCTTGTCGGTGCAGACGACGTCGACGCGCGCCAGGCCCTCGATGGCCGGGAGCTCCTGGACCAGGCACTGCCGTCGCCCCAGCCGGACGACGCCGACCGCGAACGCCAGGCTGGTCAGCAGGACCAGGCCCTCGGGGACCATCGGGACCAGAGCGGCGACCGTCCCGCGCAGCGCGTCGCGAGTCGGCTCGTCGTCGATCGTGAGCTGGCTGATCACGATGAGCACCGCGGCCGGCACCATCAGGTAGGTGATGATCCGCAGGATCGCGTCGACGCCGCGGCGCAGTTCGGACGCCGTCAGCGTGAAGCGGCTGGCCTCCTCGGCGAGCTGCGCGGCGTACGCCTCCCGGCCGACGCGGGTGGCGCGGTAGACGCCGCGGCCGGCCACGACGAACGAGCCCGAGAGCACCTGCTCCCCGACGACCTTGTGCACGGCGTCGGACTCCCCGGTCAGCAGGGACTCGTCGACCTCCAGCGCGTCGGCGGCGACGAGCCCGTCGTCGACGACGATCTCGTCGCCGGCCCCGAGCTCGACGAGGTCGTCGAGCACGAGCTCACGCGGGACGACCTCGACGACCTGCCCGTCCCGGCGGACGCGCGGGCGCGACTCCCCCACGATCGCGAGGCGCTCCAGCGTCCGCTTCGCGCGGACCTCCTGCACGATCCCGATGCCGGTGTTGACGACGATGACCAACCCGAACAGGGCGTCCTGCGGCGGCCCGATGACGAGCATCAGCACCGCGAGCGTCCCGATCACCGCGTTGAACCGCGTGAAGACGTTCGAGCGGACGATGTCCCGGATCGACCGCGCGGCCACCACCGGCACGTCGTTGGAGCGGCCGGCGGCGACCCGCTCAGCGACCTCGGCCGCGGTCAGTCCGTCCAGCGCCATGACCCCATCGTTCAGCACGCGACGGGCGGACGGCCGACCGGCCGGGCTCAGCGCGTGGCGTACTGCTGCGCACGCTCCGCCGCCTCGCGGCGAGCCCGCTCGGGGCAGATCGCGTTCTTCGTGGACCTGATCGCCATCGCGGGGATGAGGATGAGACCGATCAGGCCGCACGCGGCGGCAAGAGGCAGAACGACCGCCACGGCCTGCGAGGTGTAGTCCATGATGTGCTCCTTCCTCGGTCCGGGGCCTGTCGCGCCCCGTACTTCGAGGATCGGTCCCCGCCGGCGTCCTCCGCATGAGGCGGTGGACCCGGACCAGAGGGGCCGGTTGTCACTCCCCCCACCGTCGTTCGGCATCTGGGGTCGGCCGCCGCGCCCGCCGATGCTGAGGAGGTCGGACATTCGAGGGAGAACATCACCATGCGTCGCACGGCTTTCGACAAGATCGTCAGCACGGTCGGGCTCATGCTCGCCGGCATCCTGCTCCTCGGTGGTGGGCTGCTGACCTGGGCCCACAACTTCGTCGACGACCAGGTCACGAGCCAGCTCAGCGCCCAGCAGATCTACTTCCCGGAGAAGGGTCCGGCGACGGCGGACCGGCGGATCGGCCCGTACATCGACCGCTACGCCGGGCAGCAGCTCACCACCGGCGAGCAGGCGAAGGCCTTCGCGGACCACTACATCGCGGTGCACCTGGAGCAGAGCAGCGGCGGCAAGACCTACTCGCAGCTGAGCACCGAGGCCCGGGCGAACCCGGACGACGAGGCGTTGGCGGCGCAGGTCGAGACGACCTTCCGCGGCGAGACCCTCCGCGGTCTGCTGCTCAACGCCTACGCCTTCGGCAAGATGGGCACGCTCGCGCTCTACGGCGCCTGGGTGGCCTTCGCCGGTGCGGCGGTGTTCGGGGCCCTCAGCATCCTGGGCTTCGCCCACACCCGCCGTGTCAGCCCCGACGCGGAGATCCTGATCGGCCGGCAGCGCGCCGCGGAGCCGGCGAGCGCCTGACCGGATGCGTGGTGGCCTGACGAACCGTCAGGCCACCACGTTGCGTACCCAGCGGGCGATCTCGACGAGCGAGCGGGTCGCCTCGGGGACCACCGGGCCGAAGGCCTGGAAGACGTGCAGCTGGTTCGGCCAGACCGAGAGGGTGCACGGCACCCCGGCCTCGGTGAGCCGGTCGGCCATCTGCTCCGAGTCGCAGTAGATGACCTCGGTCGAGCTGACCACCAGCAGCGTCCTCGGCAGGCCGGTGAGATCGGCGCGGAGCGGGGAGACCTTGCCGTCGGTGGGGTCGGCACCGGCGAGGACGACGCGCATCATCCACTCCAGCGCGGCGAGGGCGCCGGTCCGGTCGGCGGCGTGGTTCGCGTGGGCCCTCTTGTGCTCGGTCGTCATGTCGTAGACGCCGGAGATGCCGACCAGCCCGGCCGGCATCGGCAGACCCGCGTCACGGGCGTGGATCGCGGTGGCGAAGGTGAGGTGACCACCGGCAGAGTCGCCCATGATCACGACGTTCTCCGGCTTCACGCCCTGCTCGAGCAGCCAGCGGTAGCCGGCGACGCAGTCGGCGATCTCCTGCTCGAACGTCACCTTCGGCACGAGCCGGTAGTCGAGCGCGAGCACCGGCAGGCCGGCGGCCCGCGACAGCTTGGAGATCATCCGCCGGTGCGAGCCGACGTTGCCGAACAGCCAGCCGCCGCCGTGCAGGTAGAGGATCACCCGGTCCCGGGAGTCCGGCGCACCGCCCGGCACGCCGGGGCCGTGCACCCATTCGGCCTCGAAGTCGCCGATCGTGAAGCGTTCGGTCCGCGAGCCCCGCAGTGCCGGGATGCGGGCGGAGGCCTTGTCCAGCCGGGCGAACCGGGCCGCGATCTCGGGCGTGATCTCGTCCCCGTTCAGCTTCGCGAGCGCCGGGGCCGTCGCCTTGCCGAACGCGGCGACGACCATGCGCGAGCGGAGGGTGGCCTTGGTCCGCCGGCGGACGTGCGGCCGGATGGTGCGCTCCGTCATCCGCGGAGCACCGGCTTGCCGGAACCCGGGTGCAGGTCGAGGATCTCGGCGAAGCCCTCGACCATGCAGTCGAGAAACAGCTTCGGCTCGGTGATCGCGGCCGGGTCGAACCCGACGCCGACGCTCGCGAGGTCGCCGGAGGTGATGAACGTGATCAGTGCGGCCGCACCGGAGCGTCCGTACCCGAAGAAGCGCAGCACCTCCGCGCCCGCGAGGTAGTGGCCGGGGCCGATGCCGGGGACGTTGCTCGCCATCAGCTGCAGACCCGCGGTCAGCGGGCCCACCGCGGCCGCGAGCACCGGGGACGGGAGGCGGGCCAGCGCCGGCGAGGCGACGCCCATGACGTCGACGGCCGGCTCGTTGCGGGCCGCCTGCGTCAGCTCGCGGATCCGAGCGATGCGTTGAACCGGGTCGGCCTCGGCCACGGGGCCCGGGATGCGCGCGGCAGCGATGCGGTTGCCGCCACTGGCGGCCTCGTCGGCCTTGCGCAGCGAGATCGGGAAGCCGGTCGGAATGCTTTCCGGCGGCTCGACGCCCATCGCCTCGTGGTAGCGCCGGTAGCCGCCGAACAGCGCGGCCAGGTAGGCGTCGTTGACCGAACCGCCGGCCGCCTTCGCCGCCGCGCGGAAGTCGGAGAACGGCACGTCGATCAACGAGAGCCGCATGCTCATGCTGCGTCCGGCGAGCAGCGGCGAGCCCGACCCGACCGGTGGTGCGACGACGCGCTTGAGGGAGGCCGCGTACCGCGCGGTGGCCTTGAGCCCGCCGACGGGGTTCGTGACAGTCCTCAGCGCAGCCGAGCCGATCTTGGTGGCGACCGACGGCACGATCGACGCGTCCTCGATGATCTGGTGACGCAGGGCGTCGACCTCGCTGAGCTCGGGCGCCGGCAGGTCGCCCGGCAGCGGCTTGTCGGGCGAGGGCTCCCGGGTACGGGAGTGCAGCCGGGAGAGCAGGTGCATGACGGCGAAGCCGTCACCCATGGAGTGGTGCATCTTGAGCGCGTAGACGGCGCGCCCCTCCGGCAGGCCGGAGTACAGGACGATCTCCCACAGCGGCCGGCTGCGGTCCAGGGGCGTGGTGAAGAACTGGCCGAGCGCCTCGAACAGCTCCGGCCAGCCGCCGCCCTCGGGCAGCCGCTGGCGCCGGATGTGGAAGGAAAGATCGAAGTGCGGGTCGACCGTCCAGCGCGGGGTACCGAGTCCGAGCGGGGGCTCGACGACCTTGAGGCGGAACTGCGGCGCCATGCGCACGGCCCACTCGTGCGCGGCGAGGAAACGGTCCCAGTCCGGGACCGTGTCCAGCTCCTCGCACGACAGGGTCGGCACGCGCAGCATGGGCGCCGCGTCGAGCCGCCACATCACCGACTCGAAGGGGTTCATGCCCGTGGTCGTGGGCCACACCGGGTCGATGGCGTCGTTCATCTCGCTACCTCCGTCGGGACGACGAGGTCAGCCTATCTATAGGTTGTAGGTTTCGCTACGTGCGCTGGGCAACAGCGTCCGCCGCCACGTCCTCCGCCGCCGCGACGACGTCGGCCGACCGCGCGACCGGGTCGAGGCGGACGGGGATCCCGTTCAGCACCGAGATGCCCGAGAGCGCCTCGACCCGCGAGGCGAGGAAGTTCGACGTCGACCCGCCGGCCGCGTTCGCCCGCTGCCAGCCGCCCGCGTGACCCCAGCCGTGCGGCAGCGCGACCGTCCCGCGGATCATCTCCGGGTTCAGCGTCACCTGGACCTCGATCTGCCCGCCCTCGGAGGCGAGGTTGGCGAGGTCGTCCTCGGCCAGGCCGAGCACGGCCGCGTCCTCGGGGTTGATGTGCAGGTGGTGGCGGCGCTTGTCCGGCATCAGACGCGGCGAGTTGTGCATCCACGAGTTGTGGGAGTTCATCTCGCGCAGGCCGATCATGCGCAGCGGGTACTCGGCGATCTCGACCGGAGTCGCCTCGAGCCGCTCGAGCTCGGCGATGAAGCGCGGGTCCGCCATGGGGATCTTGCGGTCCTTGGTCTTGATGACGCTCCGAACCGAGCCGATCGGCATCTCCTCGTGGAACACGACGCCGCGCGGAGCCTTCTCGGCGTACTTCTTCCACGACCAGCCCGAGCGACGCAGGCCGAACAGGTCGCCGCCCTTGCCGGTCCGGATGAGCAGATCCGCCATGTGACGGGGCTTCATCTCGATGCCGCGCTTGGCGAACCACCGCTCGATGCCGAACATGTGCGCGCCGCCGAGACCCATGCGCTTGCAGACGTCGTCGAGGACCTCCCACTCCTCGCGAGCCTGCCCCATCGGCTCGATGACCTTGTCGGTGACCCGGAAGGACGGCCGCATGTAGCGGTTCGCGAACTGGATCGGGGCGTCCTCGCGCTCGTACATCGTCGTCGCGGGGAGCAGGTAGTGCGCGTGCTTGTTGGTCTCGTTCATGTAGAGGTCGATCGCCGCGAACATCTCCAGCGACTCGAGCGCCTCGGTGAGCTTCTGCCCCTGCGGGCCGGTGACGACCGGGTTCGACCCGATCATCATCATGCCGCGGATCTGCCCCTCGCCCGGCGTGAGGATCTCGGTCGCCAGGGCGGAGGACGGCAGGAAGCCGTAGGAGTCCGGCAGGTTGTCGACGCGGGTGCGCACCTTGCCGAACGAGGCGAAGTTCAGCTTCTCGGCGAGGTAGGCGGTCTCGACCGGGGACCACGCCCACAGCCAGCCGCCCTCGCGCTGGAAGTTGCCGGTGACGATGTTGACGAAGTCCTGCAGGACGTTCGTCAGCGTCCCGAACTCCTGCGTGCAGGTGCCGGTGCGGCCGTAGACGACGGCGCGGCGGGCGTTGCCGATCGTGCGCGCGATCTCGCGGACGACCTCGGGCGCGATGCCGGTGCGCTCGGAGGTGGCCTCCGGCGGGAAGCGCTTGACGATCTGGCGCCAGACCTCGAAGCCGGTCGTCCAGCGGGCGACGAACTCCTTGTCGTACAGGTCCTCGCCGAGAATCACGTGCAGCAGCGAGAGCAGGAAGAACGCGTCCTGGCCGGCCCGGATCGGGACGTGCTCGAAGACCTTCGCGGTCTGCGTCTCGCGCGGATCGACGACGAACACGCGGCCGCCGCGCTCGACGACGCCCGTCATGTGCTCACGCACGCGCGGGTCGTGGACGAAGCTCATCTTCGACACCCACGGGTTCGCGCCGATCATCAGCAGCACGTCGGTGCGCGGGATGTCCGGGATCGGCATGTGCGCGCAGTGCCCGTAGAGCATCTTGAAGGCGGCGACACGGGAGGCGCCGTCCTCGGAGTTGACGCCGTAGAACCACGGCGTGCCGAGCGCGGCGGCGAAGTTCTTGCCCCAGAACGCGGCGGCGTAGGAGAAGTACGGCGGGTTGCCCTCGTGCACGGCAAGCGACGTGGGGCCGTGCGCCGACCGCAGCCGCTGAAAGCTCGCGGCGATGGCGTCCAGCGCCTCGTCCCAGGAGCAGGGCTCGAACTCGCCGGGCCCGCCGACGCGCTTCATCGGCGTCAGGAGCCGGTCCGGGTCGTTGACCACCTCCGCCATCGCGACGCCCTTGGTGCAGAAGAACCCCTTGCTGTGAGGGTCGTCCTTGTCGGCGCGGAGCTTGACCAGCTTGCCGTTCTCGACGGTGGCAATCAGCCCGCACTGCGGCTCGCAGATGCGGCAGTACGTGCTCTTCTCGACGGTGGTCATGAGGGGGCGGCCTCCCGGGGCGGTGGGTGGGCGACGAACATGTCTATCCTCACCGCAACGCCGCCTAATGGCTATAGGTAAACGCCAGCAATTTCAGAAAAATCGGAGGCCCCCGTGCCGGACGTCAGCTCGTTCACCGAGATCCGCTACGAGGTCGCCGACCGGATCGCGACCATCACGCTGCACCGGCCGGAGCGGCTGAACGCGTTCACGCTGACGATGTGCCAGGAGCTCGTCGCGGCCGCCGACGCCGCCGACGCCGACGACGACGTGCGGGTCGTGATCCTCACCGGGGAGGGCCGCGGGTTCTGCGCCGGCGCCGACCTGGAGAAGGGCGCCGCGACCTTCGACGAGGACGCGAACCGCGAGCCCGGCGACGACCTCGGCTCGATCGGCGGCGTCGCCCGCGACTGGGGCGGCGTCGTCACGCTGCGGTTCGCCGCCCTGCGCAAGCCGCTGATCGCCGCGATCAACGGGGTCGCTGTCGGTGTGGGCGCGACGATGACGCTGCCCGCCGACGTCCGCATCGCCTCCGAGGCGGCGCGCTTCGGCTTCGTCTTCGCCCGCCGCGGCATCGTCTACGACGGCGCCGCCAGCTGGTTCCTCCCCCGCGTCGTCGGTGTCTCGCAGGCCTCGGAATGGGTGCTGACCGGCCGCGTCTTCGACTCCGCCGAGGCCCTCGCCGGCCGCCTGGTCTCCCGCGTCGTCCCGGCCGGCGAGCTGATCCCGACCGCGCGCGCTCTCGCCGCCGAGATCGCCGAGAACACCTCGGGCGTCTCGGTCGCCCTGTGCCGCCGCCTCACCTGGTCGATGCTTGACGCCCCGTCACCGTGGGAGGCCCACCGCATCGAGACCGCCGCCCTCGCGGCGACCGGCAAGGGCCCCGACGCCGCCGAGGGCGTCATGTCGTTCCTGGAGAAGCGCCCGGCTCAGTTCACCGCCCGGGTCGCCGAGTGGGACCACCTCGTCCCCGACTGGCCCGTCCCCCCGGCCGACCACCGCCCCCCGGCTGAGTAGCGCCGGGCCGACGTGCGCTCAGTTCGCAGATGAGCACGGGTTCCCGCCCGTCGGGCGGTGCTGATCTGCGCACCGAGTTGAGGTTGCACCCCTCCGCTAGGTCAGCTGATCTTGTCGTAGTCGTCGGGTCCGGACATCGGCTTGCCGCCCTTGGCGCACCGGAGGGCCGGGCCCGGGGCGGGGACGAACTTGCCGTTCTTGATGATGGTCGTCCCGAAGCACAACTGACGGTCCATGACCTGACCACGGCGGATGGTGATCGGGTAGGTCATGCCCTTCATGTCGTTGTTCTTGATGGCGTAGACGCCGTCCTCGAGATCCTGGTACGTCGGGTTGTCCGGCAGGTTCTTCGCGGTCTGGGCGAAGAACTCCCCCACCAGCCAGCCGTAGGCGTAGCCACCGGTGACGATCTGCCCCGGGGCGAACTTGGCGAAGGCGGCGTGCGCCTCCTTCATGCCCGGGGTGTCCGTGCTCGGGAACGGCACCATCTTCCCGCCGACGACGAGGCCGTCGACGTTCGGATCCTTGAGCAGGTCGTTGGTGATGACGAGGTCCGCGGAGGACATGACGGGCCGGTAGTTCTGCCGCGCGCAGTCACCGGCGAAGCGGCGGATCGCGGCACCGTCGAGGGCGACGAGGATCGCGGTCGCGCCGTTCTGCTTCGCCGCCAGGCACTGCGAGGTGTAGTCCGGCTGCGTCAGCGACGGACGGCCGCGCGCGACGAGCTCGAAGCCCGCCTTCTTCAGGACGCTCGGGTCGCTCCAGCGTTTGTCGAAGTTGTCGCAGAGGCTGAAGTCGCTGCAGGCGTACGCCGCCATCTTGACCCCGCCCTTGGCGCCGATGCCGGCGCCGAACGCGAGGATCATCGCGTCGGCGTAGCTCAACCCCGACGGGGACGGGGTGAGGACGTACGGGTCGTTGTACGTCAGCTCGAGCGAACCCGTCTCGGAGTAGGTGAAGATCTTCTTCGAGTGCAGGTACTTGTTGTTCCCGTTCGGCGCGAACGCCAGCGTGTTGAACAGGAACGCCAGCACGCCGTCCTTCTCGACGAACTGCTGGACGATCGAGTTGAACCGCGCGGGGTCACCGCCGTCGTCGCCGACCTGGATCGAGATCGGGTGGCCGTTGACGCCGCCCTTCTCGTTCACGGCCTGCGCCCAGATGCGGATGCCGGTGACGGTGTCCTTCACCAGCGCGCCGACCGGGCCGGAGAACGTCCCGACCGAACCGAGCTTGATCAGCGACTTCTTCGTGACGACACCGGGAGCCGCGGCGGCCGGGGCGCCGCCCGACTTGGCGGTGCCGGTAGTCGCGGTCTGCGCGGTCCCCGCATTACCCCCCGACGCCGCGGGCTGGGCCGGCCCGCCGGCCGCGATGGCCGGGCCGGAGTCCGTCGCCACGTTCGCAGGCGCGGCGACTCCGGGATCGGCGGCGACCGGTGCGGCGGCCGGGTCCGCGGCGACCCCGGGGACGGCCGCGTCCGCCGCGGCGGGACGGATCCCGGCGGCGGCCTCGATCGCCTCGTCACTCTGGCGGGTCCCGCCGCACGAGGAGAGCGCGAGGGTCAGGGCGAGGGTGCCGATCACCGCGCGCATCGCGCTGTTCCCGGGCAGCGTGGATCGACGTGTGTACATCGGGCTTCCTTCGACGGTGGTGGGTCCCCCCCAGCCCCGCGGTCAGGACAGCAGCTTGCGGATCTCCCGGTGGAAGATCTGGTTCACGACCTCGTTGCGCCCCAGGACCATGCCGGCCATGTCGGCGCTGGAGACCGCGAGCTGGGAGTCACGCAGCAGCGGGAAGTCCTCCTGGTGCAGGACCTGCAGGAGGATCTCCCAGTTCTTCTCCCAGACGCGCTCCCACTTGGCCTGCGGCAGGCCACTGGCCTCGATGGAGGGCACCAGCAGCCGCATCTCCATCCGGCACCAACCCGGGTCGGTCGGGTGCGGACGGAACGTCAGCAGCTCGTAGTGGTCGTCCGGCTGCCGCAGCAACGTGCTGTTCGGCAGGAGGAAGTGACCATCCGTCACGTAAGGACTCAGGTCGGTGTCGCCCGGGTCCTCCTCGAGCCACCTGTCGATCGCCTTGCGCGCGGAGGTCATCCGGGCGTGGCGACCGAAATCCTCGACGGTCTGGACGTTGGTGTGGACGTGCTTCGCCGCGGTGTTCGGGTGCGCGTACTGGATGTGGTAGTTGTCGATGAACGCGTCCTGCATGATCTTCCAGTTCACCGGCTCGTCGAAGCCCTCGGCGCGGAAGGTCACCAGATTGTCCAGGCCGTAGCTCGCGAGCTCGGCGTCCATCTCCGGGCCCAGCCACTCGGCGACGTCGATCGGCGCACCGACGCGGTCGACCATCCAGATCAGGCCGTGGCGCTCCTCGACGGGCAGCTCGATCAGCCCGTACTTGCTCTTGTCGAAGTCCCCGAAGCTCTCGCTGCGCGTGACGGTGCGCAGCGAGCCGTCCGGGTCGTACGACCAACGGTGGTAGCCGCAGGAGAACAGCCGGCACCGGCCGCTCTCCCGCTCCTCGATCGCCGCGCCGCGGTGGCGGCACGCGTTGAGGAAGGCCTTGACCGACCCGTCCTCCTGCCGGATGACCACGACGCGGTTGCGCGGCATCTGGCGGGTGATGAAGTCGTGCGGCTCGGGCAGCTCGCCGCTGGACGCCACGACCGACGGGACCCGACCGAAGATCTCCTCGCGCTCGCGGCGCGCGATCTCCGGGTCGGTGAAGTCGGCCGGCCCGAAGGGCAGGACGTCACCGACCTCGTCCGTCGTGCCGTGCCGCAGGTGCTCCAGCGTCCGGCGGATGCGCAGCTGCCGGTCGATGCCGACGCTCGTCAAGACCTCACCGTTCCTTCTGCTGTTCGAGGTAGTTGTCACGGATCTTGCGCCGCGGGATCTTCCCGCTGGCCATGCGCTCGAGCGGAGCGGGCGTCAGGACGACCTCGCGCGGTTGCTTGTAGCCGGCGAGCTTCTCCTTGCACCGCAGCAGCACGGCCTCGGCCGTCAGGGACTCGTCGCCGTGGACGATCGCCACCGGCGCCTCGCCGAACTTCGGGTCGTCCGCCGAGATCACGCAGACCTCGCGCACGCCGGGCACGTCGGCGATGACGGCCTCGATCTCCGACGGCGCGATGTTGTAGCCGCCGGAGATGATCATGTCCTTGAGCCGGTCGACGATCTGGATGTAGCCGTCCTCGTCGCGGACGCCGACGTCACCGCTGTGGAACCAGCCGTCCTTCATCGCCTCGGCGTAGGCGTCCTCCTTGCGCCAGTAGCCCGGCGTGACGCCCGGGCCGGCGACGATGATCTCGCCGGGCTCACCCGGGTCGCAGTCGGTACCGTCCGGCCGCACGACGCGGTGGCGGTTGAAGACGGTGCCGCGGCCGATCTGCTCGCGGTGGTCGAGCGCGCGCTCGGCCGGGTTGATCGTCGAGAGACCACCGAGCTCGGTCATGCCGTAGGCCTGCCGGATCAGCACGCCCTTCGCCAGCCAACCCTGCAGCGTCGCGACCTGGACGCGAGCCGCGGCCACGGTGACGAGCTCGAGGGAGGACAGGTCCGCGTCCGCGAACTCCGGCCGCGCCATCATCTGCTCGAAGAGCACGGGCACGCCGCAGAAAACCTGGATCTTCTCGTCGGCGAGACGGCGCAGCGTCTTCTCCGGGTCGAAGGCCTTCTCGTAGAACTGCGTCATGCCGCGGGTCAGCGGGTGCAGGAAGTGCCAGAGCAGACCCGGCGCGCCCGACATCGAGAGCAGGTAGATCATCCGCGCGCCGGGGCGCAGCGCCGGCTCGGCGAACGCCATCTCGGCGATCAGGTTGAACGTCGAGCGGTGCGTGAAGATGACGCCCTTCGGCCGCGCCGACGTGCCCGAGGTGTAGACGATCTGGGCGATGTCGTCGGGACCGGCGGTCGGCCGCGCGACCGGGCCGGGGTTCTGCCCGCGCAGGACGCTGAACTCGCTCAGCGCGAACTGCTTCACACCCTGCGCGCCGGGGCCGCCGGCGAGTGCCGCCGCCATCGGCTCCGCGTGCGCGTCGTCGGCGAGGACGTAGCGCGGCTCGGAGTCCTCGACGAGGTACTGCAGCTCGTCGGGCGTGAAGCGGTTGTTGAGCGGAACCACGACGCCGCCGAGCTTGAGCGCGCCGATCGCGGAGACGACCCACTCCAGGCTGTTGCCGCCGATGATGCCGATGCGCTCATCGGGCTGCAGACCCTGGGAGAGGTGCCAGTGCGCCGCCGCGTCGGTCCACGCGTCCAGCTCGGCGTAGGTGACGCGGTCCGTGCCGTCGAAGACGATCGCGAGCCGGTCCGGCGCCTGCCGGGCCCAGTACGAGATGCCGTCGGTGCAGAGCTCCGTCATGCCGACGCCCCCGCGGGGACCTGCTCCGGCGTGAACAGCACCGGCAGCGTCACGACACCGCGAACCTGGCCGGCGTTGAAGACACTCGGCTTGCTCGGGTCGATGCGGTAGTCGGGGATGCGGCGGTGCAGCTCCTCGAGCGCGATGCGGATCTCGACGCGCGCGAGGTGCGAGCCCAGGCAGCGGTGCGGGCCGGCGCCGAAGGACAGGTGACGGTTCGGCTCGCGGGTGATGCGGACGACGTCGGGGGCGTCGAACTCCGAGTCGTCGCGGTTCGCCGCGGACAGGACGACCAGGACGCGGTCGCCCTCCTGGATCGGCTGGCCGGCGATCTCGGTGTCCTTGGTCGCGCGGCGGCCGGCGGAGACGGCGCCCTCCATGCGGAGCATCTCCTCGACCGCGGCCGGGATGAGCGAGGGGTCCTCGACGAGCTTCTTACGCTCGTCCGGGTTCTCCGACAGGTGCATCATCGACCAGCCGAGCGTGCCCTGCACGGTGTGCAGACCGGCGATGCAGAGCAGGAAGAACATGTTCGCGAGCTCTTCGTCGGTGAGCGGGCGCTCCTCGTCACCGGTGCCGATCGACTGGTGGACGATCTGCGAGGTGATGTCGTCGGCCTCGGGGCCGCGGGCGCGACGGTCCGCGACGACCTTCGAGTAGTACGTGAACATGTCGACGCCGGCCTGCATACGGGCGGCGTGCGACTCCTCCTCGGTGCCACCGGGGACACCGTGCAGCGTCACGTCCGTCGCGTGGGTGAAGAAGTCGGCGTCCTCGAGCGGCCAGTCCATCAGCGCGAGGAAGACGCGCGCCGGGAGCTCGTGCGCGAACTCGGAGACGAACTCGGCCTCACCGCGGTGGGCGAACCCGTCGATGAGCTCGTTGACGATGCGGCGGATGTTCGGCTCGAGCGCGGCCATGCGCTTCGGGTTGAACAGCGGCTGCAGCGCGTGCCGGTAGAGCGTGTGCTCCGGCGGGTCGAGCTCGAGCGGCAGGAACTTGCCGGCGCCGTGCGGCACCAGGTTGTTGGGGTAGCTGGAGAAGGTGTACGGGTCACGCATGACCTGGTGCACCTCCTCGTAGCCGAGGACGACCCAGTGGCCGCCGTACTTGCTCGAGAAGTAGATCGGCGACTTCTGCGCCATCTCGGCCAGGATGTCCTGCACCCGGTCCACGGGCTGGGCCATCGACTCGTCGAAGATGTCGAAGTCGGTGCGCAGGTGCTCGGGGACGGACTCGAACTCGGTGGGCATGGTTGCTCCTGGGGGCGGCGATGCGGGCGGGTGCAGCGGGGTGGGGCTCGGCGGGTGACTATGCGTCAGGCGGGGGCAACAGCGTGGGCGTCAGCTGAGGTCGGGCTGGTCCTCGGGGAACGGGATCGCGACGCGGGCGAGCGTGCCGCCGTCGGTCGAGACCATCGTCTGGCCGGAGAGGTAGGCGGCCTCGTCGGAGGCCAGGAACAGCGCGACGTTCGCGTTGTCGCGCAGCGTCGGCGGACGGTCGAGCTTGAGCGGGATCGGCGTGACGCGCTTGTCCCACGGGCCGGCGACCTGCTCGTAGGACTGGCCGACGACCGGGGCGCCCCGCTCCATGAGGAAGTTCGGGGACATGCCGTGCGTCGGGGCGATGCCGCAGACACGGATGCCCCACTTGCCGAGGTCGAGCGAGAGCCCGCGGACAAGGCCGTTCACGCCGGACTTCGAGGCCATGTACGGCGAGATGCTGTGGTACGCCGCGAACGAGGCCGCCGACGAGGTCATGAGGATGACGCCGCCGCCGTTCTCGCGCAGCGGCTTGACCGCGTGCTTCGCGCACAGGAACGGGCCGGTCAGATTGACCCCGATGACCTCGTTCCAGTCCTCGAGGGGGAAGTCCTCGAACGCGAGCGACTCACCGCCCATAACGGTGGGGACGCCGCCGCGGCTGACGATGCCGGCGTTCGCCCACATGATGTCGAGCTTGCCGAAGCGCTCCAGGGCGGTCTCGACCGTGCGCGCGACGTCGGCCTCGACGGTGGTGTCACCGACGACCGCGACCGCGGGGCGGTCGGCGTCCTCCAGGAGCTGGACCGTCGCCTCGGCGCGGTCACCGAGCACGTCCATCACGACGATGCTGGCGCCCTCGGCGGCGAAGAGCTGCGCCGCCTCCCGGCCCAGGCCGGACCCGGCTCCGGTGATGATCGCGACCTTGCCTTCGAGCCTGCCGGCCATGGGTTCCCCTCCGCTGCGTGTCTAATACCTTTAGATATAACAAACGGAGTCGGACCGCGACAAGGGTTTCGGGAATCGCTCAGCTTCCGGCGTCGCCGACCCGGCGTCGCACCAGCCCCACCCGCCCCACTGGGGGTGACACCCCTTCCGGCGTCAAAAAAGGGTGACACCCCTTACTCGGCAGTAAGGGGTGTCACCCTTTTTTGACAGCTAGTCGGCGTCGGGGGCGGCGGGGACCTGGAGGACGCCCGCCTCGATCAGGGCCGCGACGCGGGCCTCGTCGAAGCCGAGTTCGTGGGTCGCGATCTCGACCGTGTGCTCGCCCGGCAGCGGGGCGGGGCGCAGCGGCGGGTCGGGGATCGTGGAGAACCGGGCGAGGTGGGCGTTGGTCGGGATCGGGGCCTTGAGCTCGGGGTGCTCCAGGGTCCGGAACGCACCACGCTCCACGAGCTGAGGATCCGTCAACTGGTCGGGCAGACGGAGCATCGGGCCCGCGGGGACGCCCGCGGCCTGGAGCACCTGCGCCGCCTCGGCCGGGGTACGGCCGGCGGTCCAGGCCTCGAGGGCCTCGCCCCCGGTCACCTCGGCCAGACGCTTGGCGTCGGCCTCGTCCCGGACATCGACCACCACCCACTCGTCGTCACCCGCGCACGGGTACACGCCGGCGCCCGCGCCACCGGGCTCGGGAGCGCGGGCCGGGCCCACCGAGCCCGGGTAGAGCGACTCCTGCGCGAGCAGCGGGCCGAGGTGGACGACGGCGACGTCGGCCTGGGCCAGCTCCAGCCCCGCCCCACGCCCGGTCCGCGCCCGGTTCAGCAGCGCGGCGACCACGCCGACGGCGCCGACGTGCGCCGCGATGTGGTCGGGGTAGACGGTCGATCCGTCGCAGTAGGTGTCGTGGTCGGGGTCGCCCTCGGGGTACCGCCACAGCGTCGAGACACCGCAGGCGCCCCGCACCAGCGGGCCGTAACCCATGCGGTCGCTCCACGGACCACGCGAGCCGAAGGCGCTGGAGTCGGAGACGATGATCCGGGGGTTGATCTCGACCAGCTGCTCGAACGAGAGCCCGAGCGACTCCAGCGTCCCCGGCTTGAAGTTGCCGGTGACGACGTCGGCGGTCCGGACGAGCTCGCGGACGATCGCGCGCCCCTCCTCACTGCGGAGGTCGAGGCCGAGGCCGCGCTTGTTCCGCGCACCCCAGGCGAACGAGGCGTTCATCGTCGAGTTCTTGCGGGTCTGCCGCAGGCCGTCGGGGAACGCCGAGTTCTCGATCTTGAGAACGTCGGCGCCCTGGTCGGCCAGGAGCCGGGTGAGCTCCGCACCGAAGACGATGACACCGAGGTCCAGCACGCGCAGCCCCGACAGCGGACCCTCGCCGTCACCGGGGAGGTCCACCGAGGTCAGGCGGTCCGCGGCGGGCAGCGGCTCGCCGTCGTGCTCCCCCACCCGCGGCGCGCGGTGGCGGAGACCGGCCCGCTCGCCGTCGACCGACAGGTAGCCGTGGGGCACGCGGGCGCTGACACCGTCGACGATCTCGGCGTCGACCAGTGCACCCGAGGCGGCGAAGTGGTCCGCGGCGAGCACCTCGGACGGGCTCAGCACCGCGGAGATCGGAATGCCGCGGCGCGTGCCCTCGGCGACGAGCTCGGCGCGCGGGGTGTTCGCGAAGTGCGCGGCGATCAGCGGGTGCAGCCGGTCGGACGCCTCGAAGCGGACCGCGATGTGGTTGTACTTCGGGTCCGCGAACTCCTCGGGCCGGCCGAGCCAGTCGAACATCGACTGCCACTGACGCGGGGCGAGCAGCGCGATGCGAACGTGCCCGTCGGCGCACGGGAAGACCGGGTAGAACGCGGCGGCGTCGGGCCGGTCGCGGGGGAAGGACTCCTTGCGCCCCGCGGCCGCCGAGCCCTGCGTGCCGAAGCCGGGGTCGAAGCCGTGGACGACCGCCTCGAACGCCGAGACGTCGACGAGTTCGCCCGCACCGGTGCGCAGCCGCTTCGCGAGCGCGACGAGCGCGGCCAGCGCGGCGTGCACCGCGACGGTCTGCGCGACGATCCCGGACGGCGGCAGCAGCGGCGGCCGGCCGGGCAGACCGGAGCGCGACAGCACGCCACCCATCGCGGCGAGCACCGCGTCGGTGCCGACGTAGTCCGCGTAGGGACCGGTACGACCGAAGTCGGTGACGGAGACGACGACGAGCCCCGGGTGCGCGGCGAGCAGCGCCTCCGGAGTGACCCCGGCCGCGAGCACCTCGCGCGGCAGCGACTCCACGACGATGTCGACCTCGCCGGCGAGCGTGAGCAGCCGCTCGCGACCCTGAGCCTCCGTCAGGTCGAGCACGACGCCGCGCTTGTTCGCGTTGCGCAGACCGAAGCCGATCGAGTCGGCCCGGCTCGGCGACCCGCCCGGCGGCTCGACGAGGAGGACGTCGGCGCCGAGGTCGGCGAGGTAGCGGCCGCAGGCCTCCGCGGCGCCGCTCGTCAGGTCGAGGACGCGCAGTCCCCGCAGCGGAAGATTCGTGCTCATCGTCCCTGCCACTCCGGCTTGCGCTTCTCGGCGAAGGCGCGCGGGCCCTCCATCGCGTCCTTGCTGGTGAACACGACCTTCGCCGCGTCCTTGTTGACCTCCCACACCTCGGGCTCCCAGTCGGAGCCCATGGCGGCCGTGGTGTGCGCGACGCGCTTGCTCTGCTCGACGGACAGCGGAGCGTTGGCGGCGATGGTCTCCGCGAGCGAGAGCGCGACGTCCAGCGCGGTGCCCGCCGGGGCGACCCGGTTGACCAGGCCCAGCTCGTAGGCGCGGGCGGCGCTGATCGCGTCACCGGTCAGCATCGCCTCGAGGGCGACCTTGAAGGGGATCTGACGCTGCAACCGGATGACGCCGCCGGCCGCGGCAAGCAGGCCACGCTTGACCTCGGGGAGGCCGAGCGACGCCGTCTCGTCGATGACCGCGAGGTCGCAGGCGAGCAGAATCTCGGTGCCGCCGCCGAGCGCGAAGCCGTTGACGGCCGCGATGGTCGGCTTGGCGATCCAGTGCTGGACGATCCCGCCGAAGCCCCACTCGGGGTGCTCCCGGTCGTCGATGCGGTTGCCCTTCGCCAGCTCCTTGAGGTCCGCGCCGGCGCAGAACGCGCGACCGGCCCCGGTGAGCACGACGACGCGGATCTCCGGGTCGGACTGGGCCTCCTCCAGCGCGGCGCCGGCGGCGATCGCCAGGTCGGCGTTCACCGCGTTGAGGGCATCCGGCCGGTTCAGCGTCAGGATCCCGATGTTGCCGCGCTTCTCCAGCTTCGCCGCCGGCTCGGTCATGCCTTCTCCTCCGTTGCGTTCTCCTCGGAGCCGACCGGCCGGAACACCGGCAGCATCTCTCCGGTGTTCTCCCCAGCGCCCGAGCGGACGAAGTCGACCTGCACCGCGTCACCCGCCGCCAGCGCCGTGGGGTCCGCGTCGACCAGACGGACCATCAGCCAGGGACCCTCGTCGAGCTCGACGACGGCGCTCACGTAGGGGACCGCGCCCGCGAGCACCGGAACCGGCGCGTGCGTCACGACGACCCAGGTGATCAGGCGGCCCCTCCCCGACACCACGGTCGGGCCGAGGTTGTCCGACCCGCACGAGAAGCAGGTCTTGGCCTCGGGCGGCAGGACGGTGTCGCAGCCGGCGCACTGCTGCACGAGCAGCTCACCGCGGCTCGCGGCGTCGAAGAACGCCTCGGTCGCGCGGTCGCGCTGGACCGCCGGGAACGGCGGCGGCAGCTCCGAGACCTCGGGCGTACTCATGCGGTCACCTCCGCGGGGAGCTTGCGCGCGTGCGGGCTCAGCACGAGCGTCGAGTGGTGTTCGAGGATGCCGCCGTTGCCGGAGACGAGGACGACGTCATTGCGCGGCGCCTGCCGCGCGCCACCCTCGCCGCGGGCCTGGATGATCGCCTCGGACAGCGGCGTCATGCCCCACATGTAGTAGCCCGACAGCTGGCCGCCGCCGGTGTTGACCGCGAGCTTGCCGCCGGGGGCGAGCCGGCCGTCGGAGACGAACGCGCCACCTTCGCCCTT
This sequence comes from Sporichthya brevicatena, assembly GCF_039525035.1. Lineage (NCBI taxonomy): Bacteria > Bacillati > Actinomycetota > Actinomycetes > Sporichthyales > Sporichthyaceae > Sporichthya > Sporichthya brevicatena. The sequence continues at coordinate 12,068 of NZ_BAAAHE010000038.1, read as the reverse complement.
CTCGCAGAACCCGTAGTCCTCGAGCGTCACGAGCACCGTGTAGGTGTAGCAGTCGTAGAGCTCGGCGACGTCGACGTCGTCGACGCCGATGCCGGCCATCCGCATCGCGGCCGCCCCGGACCGGGCGGCCGGGGTGACCAGGCCCCAGTCCGAACCGCGGTGCATCCGCCGGACCTCGTGCGCCTGCCCCCAACCCCAGACGTGGACCGGCGGCTTCGCCAGGTCCTTCGCCCGGTCCGCGGCGGTGACGATGACCGCGACCGCGCCGTTGCTGACGAGGCAGCAGTCGAGCAGGTGCAGCGGGTCGGCGATCCAGCGCGAGTTCTGGTGGTCCTCAAGCGTCATCGGTTCGCGCATCGCGGCGAGCGGGTTGTGCTGCGCCCACGCCCGCTGGGCGACGGCGATCTGGCCGAGCTGCTCCGACGTCGTGCCGTAGCGCTCCATGTGCCGGCGGGCGCACATCGCGTAGAGGATGTTGGGGTTGATCGCGCCGCCGGCGAGCGACCAGCCGCCGAGCCCCGCGATCTCCCGCGTCGAGGCGCGCGGCGAACCCCAGGCCGCCCCGGTGCTCTGCTTCGGCTTGAGCGGGGTGTCGGCGAAGACGCACGCCACGGTGGTCGCGGTTCCCTCGGCGATCGCCTTGGCCGCGGTCGCGACCATGATTCCCGCCGTGGCGCCGAACGAGTTCATCGTCATGCAGAGACCCAGGGGGCCGGTCGAGAGCGCGTTGGCCAGCGTGATGCCGACGTCCTGCTTCTGCCCGGAGCTGATCAGCAGCCCGTCGACGGCCGAGAGCGGGATGCCCGCGTCGGCGGCGGCGAGCCGGACCGCCTCGGCGGCCAGGCTCGACGACGAGCGGCCGTACACCTTCCCGAGCTCGGTGATGCCGAGCCCGGCGATCGCCGCCGAGCTCATCGCGCCACCGGTGCCAGGTAGACCGACCGGGTCTGCACGTACGGCGCGAGGCCCTCGGGCCCGAGCTCACGGCCGAGGCCGCTGGCCTTCACACCGCCGAACGGAGCGCCGAAGTCGAGCGCGTAGTGGTTCACGCCGACGGTGCCGGTCTCGATGCGGTCGGCGATCGCGATGCCGCGCTCGACGTCGCCGGTCCACACCGTGCCGCCGAGGCCGTACTCCGAGTCGTTCGCGAGGGCGACGGCCTCGTCCTCGTCGCGGTAGGGAATCACCGCGAGGACCGGGCCGAAGATCTCCTCCTGTGCAATCCGGGCGTTGTTGTCGACGTCCGCGAAGACGGTCGGCTGCACGTACCAGCCGGGCAGGTCGGCCGGGACCTCGCCGCCGACGGTGACGCGGCCACCGTCGGTGCGCCCGATGTTCACGTAGTCGAGGACGCGGTCGCGCTGCGCCGGGCTGACCAGCGGGCCGATCTGCGTGTCCTTCTCGAGCGGGTTGCCGATCCGCAGGCTGCGCACGGTCTCGGTGACGGCCTCGACGACCTCGGCGTACCGGCCGGCCGGGGCCAGGATGCGTGTGCAGGCGTGGCAGGTCTGGCCGTTGTTCGGCAGCGAGATCTCCAGCAGCGCCTTCGCGAACAGCTCGAGGTCGGCGTCCTCGCAGACGATCGAGGCGGACTTGCCACCGAGCTCGAGCGTGACCGGACGCAGCAACCGTCCGCACTCGGCGCCGATCGCGCGGCCCGCGGCCGTCGACCCGGTGAACGCGACCTTGTTGACCTCGGCGTGCGAGACCAGCGCCGCGCCGGCCTCACGGTCCGCGGGAACAACGTTGAGGACGCCCGGCGGCAGACCCGCCGCGGCGGCCGCGTCGGCGAACGCGTGCGCGTCGAGCGCGGTCTCCGGCGCCGGCTTCAGGACGACGGTGCAGCCGGCCGCCAGCGCGGGGCCGAGCTTCATCGCGGCGAGCGCCTGCGGGTAGTTCCACGGCGTGATCGCGGCGACGACACCGATCGGGTCACGGCGGACGAGGGTGCGCGCCAGCTGGCCGTTGCGCTCGTCGTTCTCCACGTCGCCGCGCACGAGGCCGGCGTAGTACTGGAAGATCGCGGCCGGGGCGAACTTGTTCGCCCCGATCGACAAGCGGATCGGCATGCCGTTCTCGCGGCTGACGAGGGCCGCCGTCTCCTTGCCCGCCTCGAACAGCGCGCCGGCCATGCGGTCGATCAGGTCGGCCCGCTCCTTCGCCGGCGTGGCCGCCCAGCCCTTCTTCGCACGCGCGGCGGCGGTGACGGCGCGGTCGATGTCCGAGACACCGCCGAGCGCGGCGGTCCCGATCACGTCACCGGTCGCGGCCTCGACCACGTCGCGGGTCGTCCCGTCGAGCGGAGCGACCTGCTCGCCGTCGATGAAGAGCGAGAGCCTGTCCATGCGATTCCTTACCTAGGGCGTCGGGCGGTCGGGCGGTCGAGTCAGAAGATGCAGTAGCCGCCGTCGACGACGACTTCGTTGCCGGTGTGGAAGGTCTGGCTGGGGTCGGCGAGGAACACGGCGACCTTCTCGAACTCGTCGGCGGTGGCCCACCGGCGGACCGGCGTGCGGCCGGTCGTCGCCGCCATGAAGCGTTCGTCGGCCTGCAGGTGCTCGTTCATCGCGGTACGGGTCCAGCCGGGGATGAGCACGTTGGCGCGGACGCGGTGCCGGGCCAGCTCGACGGCGAAGGTGCGCCCCATGCCGACCACGGCGGACTTGCTGGTGGCGTAGGCGCCGAGCCCGCCGGCGCCGAACCGGCTCGCGGTCGAGGAGACGAGGACGAGCGAGCCGCCCGTGTCCTGCGCGACGAAGCGCCGGCCCGCCTCACGGGCCGTCAGAAACACGCCGTCGACGTTGACGCGCATGATGCGGTGCCATTCGTCCAGCGAGGTGTCGACGAGCTTGGTCTCGCCGGCGATCCCGGCGTTCGCGACCATGCACCCGAGCGGGCCGAGGGACTCGATCGTGCGGTTCATCGCCGCGGCGATGTCCTTCTCGTCGGTGACGTCGCACTCGACGGGGAGCGCCTGCACCCCGAGGGCGGCGACCTGCGCGGCCGCCTCGGCGTTGCGCTCGGCGTTGCGGCCCCAGATCGAGACGTTCGCCCCGGCCCGCGCGACCCCCAGGGCCATGCCGAGGCCCAGGCCCGAGTTGCCGCCGGTGACGACGACGTGAAGTCCGGTCAGGTCGATCATGCGGCGGCCCCTTCGGTCGGCACCGCGGGGATCCCGACCAGGTCGCCGATCGCGGCCCGGTGCCGGTCCGCGGTCCCGAGCAGGATCGCGGAACTCTTGGCCCGCTTGAGGTACAGGTGCACGGGCAGCTCCCAGGTGAAACCGATGCCGCCGTGCAGCTGCAGGCACTCCTGCGCGGCGAGCTCGGCGGCGGGTGAGGCGGCGGCCTGCGCGAGCGCGGCCGCGACGGGCAGGTCGGCCGCGTCCGTCGCGGCGCAGTCGGCGGCGTACCGCGCGGCGGCGCGGACGCCGCTGTTGCGGACCCACACGTCGGCGGCGCGGTGCTTGAGAGCCTGGAACTCCCCGATCAGGCGACCGAACTGACGACGCGTCTGCAGATACTGGACCGCGATCTCCAAGCAGCGCTGAGCGAGCCCGAGCTGCTCGGCGGCCAGCAGGACCGCCCCGATCTGCAGCGCCTTCGCGAGCGCCTCGTCGACCGCCGGCCCGGAGGCCACGACCGTGCCCGGCGCCCCGTCGAAGCTGATGTCCGCGATCGGGCGGGTCCGGTCCAGCGACGGCGCCGGCGTGACGCGGGCGTCCGCCGCGTCGACGGCGTACAGCGCGTCCCCGGCCCGGACCAGCAGCAGGTCGGCGGTGGTGGCGTCCAGGACGGCCGGCACCGAACCGTGCAGCCGACCGTCCCGGAGGTCCACGGAAGCCGCGTTCTCGTGCGCAGCGGTGGCGGCGCGCACGACGACGGCCGCGGTGCGCTCCCCCGCCGCGACGGCGGGGAGCAGGTCCTCGTCGCCGAGCTCCAGGAGCAGCGCGGTCGCGACGGCGTGCCCGAGGAACGGCAGGGGCGCGACGGCCCGCCCGAGTTCCTCGGCGACGACGGCCGCCTCGCGCCAGGACGCGTCGACGCCGCCCCACGTCGAGGGCACGGCCAGGCCGGCGCCGCCGAGCTGCGCCAGGCGCCGCCAGAGGTCGGTGTCGACCGGCTCCGCGGTCTCGGTCCGCGCGAGCACGGCCGGCCAGGGAGCCCGGTCGGCGAGCAGGTCGCGGACGCTGGCCCGCAACTGCTCCTCGGTGTCGGTGTAGATGAGGTCTCCGACGCTCATCGCGGCAGGTCCTTCCACGCGGTGTTCTTGTCCGCGCGAGGTTCGGCGGGGAGGCCGAGCACGCGTTCCGCGACGATGTTGCGCAGGATCTCCGACGTCCCACCCTCGATCGAGTTCGCCCGCGAGCGCAGGTAGCGCCAGCCCGGTTCCTTGGTCTCCTCGGGCTCCATCACCGGCATGCGCGTGGTGTAGTCCGCGTACCGCAGGCCGTCGTCGCCGAGCAGGTCGAGCTCGAGGGAGGAGATCGCCTGGTTCAGCCGCGCGTACTCGAGCTTGGCCGCCGACCCCTCCGGGCCCGGCTGACCGGCCGCGATCTGCTGCCCGAGCCGCGCGGCGGCGAGCCGGGCGACCTCGGCGTCGACCCAGAGTTCGAGCAGGCGCGTCTGCAGACCGGCGGTCCGCTGCTCCGGGTGCGCGCGCCAGGCCTCGACGACGCAACCGATCGGTCCGGACCCGCGGGGGGCGGGGCCGGACGTGTACTGGACCCGCTCGTTCATCAGCGTGCCCTGCGTGACCGCCCAGCCCGCGCCGACGGCCCCGATGCGGTAGGCGTCGGGAACGCGGACGTCGGTCAGGAAGACCTCGTTGAACTCGGTCTCACCGGTGATCTGACGCAGCGGCCGGATCTCGATCCCGGGCGCCTGCATGTCGACGACGAAGTAGGTGAGGCCGCGGTGCTTCGGCACCGTCGGGTCGGTCCGCGCGACGAGCAACGCCCAGCGGGCCTGATGCGCGAGCGTGGTCCAGACCTTCTGGCCGTTGACGACCCAGTCGGCGTCCGGGGCGTCGCCGTCCCGGACCGCTGAGGTGGCGAGACCGGCGAGGTCGGACCCGGCGCCGGGCTCCGAGAAGAGCTGGCACCACAGCTCCTCCCCCGTCCACAGCGGCCGGAGCCAGCGGTCGAGTTGCTCCGGCGTCCCGAACGCGAGCAGCGTCGGGGCCGCCATGCCGAGCCCGATGACGTTGTTGTCCGGGTCGTTGCCCGGGGCGCCGGCCGCGGAGAGCGCGCGGTCGACGGTCTCCTGCAGCACGGGATCCAGGCCCAGCCCACCGCGCCCGACCGGGTAGTCCACCCGCGCCAGGCCCGCGTCGAACCGCGCCCGCAGGAACTCCTGCGGTGCGGTCGTGGCCGGGTCGCACTGCGCCAGCAGCGCGTCGACCCGTGCGGACAGGTCCGTCACTCCTCCGCCTCCCGGCATCTCCACCCACTAACCTACAAGGTATAGGTTACGCGCCTTCTCGGTGCTGATCCAGCCGAGATGACGCTGTCTAATACCTTTAGATTACCGGAGACTCAGCCGACCAGGTCGCGGCCGATGATCACCTTCATGATCTCGGTGGTTCCGCCGTAGATCGTCGAGATCCGGGTGTCCCGGTAGGCCCGCGCGATCGGGTACTCCTCCATGTAGCCGTAGCCGCCGAAGAGCTGCAGGCAGCGGTCCACGGTGCGCTTGTGCATCTCCGAGCCCCACCACTTCGCCTTGGCGGCGTCGACGGCGGAGAGCTCGCCCCGGTTCAGCGGGTCGACGAGCGACTCGACGTAGGCCTGGGTGACGTCGAGCTCGGTCACGCACTCCGCGAGGACGAACTGGGTGTTCTGGAAGTCCGCCACCCGCCGGCCGAACGCGGAGCGGTCGCGGACGTACTCCAGCGTCCACGCCAGCGCGGCCCGGCTGCCCGCACACGCGGTGTACGCGATGCTCATCCGCTCGCCGGCGAGCTGGCGCATCAGCATCGAGAAGCCCCCACCGGGCTCGCCGAGCAGGTTCGCTTCGGGGACGCGGACGTCTTCGAAGACGAGCTCCGCGGTGTCCTGCCCGTGCAGACCGACCTTGTCGAGGTTGCGGCCGCGGGAGAACCCGGGCATGCCCTCCTCGACGACGAACAGACTGAACCCGCGGCTGCCCGCGTCCGGATCGGTGCGGGCGACGACGACCACGAGGTCGGCGAGGATGCCGTTGCTGATGAAGGTCTTCGACCCATTGAGGATCCAGTCCGACCCGTCGCGGCGGGCGGTCGTCCGGATCCCTTGCAGGTCACTGCCGGTGCCGGGCTCGGTCATCGCGATCGCGACGATGTGCTCACCCGTGGAGCAGCCGGGGAGCCAGCGCTCCAGCTGTTCCACGGACCCGAAGTCGCGCAGGTACGGCGCCGCGATGTCCGACTGTGTCGCGAAACTGACGGCGAGTGAGGCCGCTCCCACGCGCTGCAGTTCCTCGATCACCACGCAGCGGAAGCGGTAGTCCTCGACACCGCCGCCCCCGAACTTCTCGGGGAACGAGATGCCGAGCAGGCCTTGGCGCCCGGCCTCGAGCCAGACGTCGCGGGACACGATGCCCTCGTGCTCCCAGCGGTCCATCTCTCCCGCGACGTGCCGAGTCACGAAGGTGCGGACGGCGTCGCGGAACGCCTCGTGGTCGGCGTCGAAGAACGGGCGGGGCGCCCAGAGGTCGGTGGCCATGTCAGCGCCCGAACCCGCCGTCGTCGACGACGACGACCGTGCCGGTGACCGTGGCCGAGGCCGGGCCCACGAGGTACAGCAGGGTGCCGTCGAGGTCTGCCGGCGTCATCATCCGCTTGCGCGGTTGCCGGGCGGCGACCTGATCCACGGTCAGACCGGTCCGCTCCATCATCCCGTCGACCATCTCCGTGTGGACGAAGCCGGGCTCGATGCCGTTGACGTTGATCCCGAACCGCGCCCATTCGACCCCGAGGACCTCGGTCATCCGGTTCAGCGCGGCCTTGGTGACGGAGTAGAGCGCCGCCGGCGCCGAGTCCGGGCCGTAGTTGGTCGCGGCGATCGAGGAGATGTTCACGATGCGCCCGCCCCGGCCGGCCTCGATCAACCGCGCGGCGACGCCGGTGGCGAGCAGCCACGGCGCTCGCAGATTCGTGTCGAGGACGGTGTCAGTCAGCTCGACCGGCATCTTGTGCGCGCGGCGGCCGTCGACCGCCGCCGCGTTGTTCACGAGGATCGTGATCAGCCCGACCTCGTCGGAGATCCGGGCGAGCGCCTCGCCGAGGTCGTCGTTCTCGAGGTCGAGCGCCCACGGGACGCACCGACCGCCGCCGTTCGCGATCTCCGCGGCGACCTCGTCGAGCCGGTCCTTGCGTCGGGCGGTGGCGACGACCGTCGCCCCCTGCTCCGCGAGCGCGACGGCGAACCGGCGGCCGAGACCACCGGATGCCCCCGTGACGAGCGCGATCTCCCCGGCGAGCGGGCCTGACATACGTACTCCTTGCGTGCGGGTTGCTAAGCGGGGGTCAGTTCGACCGGCACCCCGTTGAAAACGGCGGTGCCGGAGAGCGGGTCGACCACGCGGTGATCGGTCAGGGCGTTGGCGTTGACGCCGGCCGCCGAGGTGGCGACCTTCAACCGGACGCCGGGGACGTCGTGTCCCCACCCGTGGGGCAGGCTCACGACACCGGCGCGCATCGCCGGCGTCAGCTCGGCCGGGGCCGTCACCGATCCGGCGGCGGACGTGATCGTCACGTCGGCGCCGTCGGCGATCCCGAGCTTGGCCGCGTCGTCGGGATGCATCTGCAACGTGCACCGCGTCGAGCCGCCGATCAGGTCCGGCAGGTTGTGCATCCAGCTGTTGTTGGACCGCAGCGCACGGCGGCCGATCAGCACGTACTCCGGCCAGGCGCGGTCGAGGTCGGCGGCGAGGGTCTCGACCTGCGCGGCGAACTCCGCCGGGCAGAGCCGGACGAGCCCGTCCGGGTGGATCGTCACCTCGGCCAGGCGCGGCTCCATCGGGCCGTAGTCGATGCCCTCGGGGCGCTCCAGCAGCTTGGCGAGCGTGACCCCGTCGGGGTTCGCGCCGAAGCCGTCGCCGAACGGGCCGAGGCGCAACATCACGTCGAGGTGGCGCTCGAGGTCGCTGCGGCCGGTGACCGCGGCGAGCAGCTCGGCGGGGTCGCGGCCCTCCACCGGCGAGCTCGGCATCGTCACCGCGCGCGCCAGCATGCCGTCGACGAGCTTGGCGCCGGCCGCGGCCGTCGCCGCGGGGGCGTCGTTCCCCGCGCAGATGGCCGCGAGGCGGGCGAGGATGTCCGCCTCGGAGAGCTGATCGGGGCCCAGTTCCACCGCGGCCGGCGTGTAGCGGACGACGGCGCGGACCTGGAATCCGCTGAGCAGCCAGTCGAAGTGGCCGTTCTGCAGGACCCGCGGCGGCGGCAGGATCACGTTCGCGTGCCGGGTGGTCTCGTTCAGGTACGGGTCGACGCTGACCATGTAGTCGAGCGTCGGCAGCGCCTCGTCGAGCCGGTCGCCGTTCGGCGCGGAGAGGACGGGGTTACCGGCCACGGTGATCAGCGCGCGGATCTGCCCGGCCCCGGGCTCGGTGATCTCCTCGGCCAGGGTGGCGACCGGGAACTCGCCGATCACCTCGGGCAGGTTGCGGACGCGGCTGTGCCAACGCCCCACCTTCATCGGGGCCTCGGGCAGGTAGGCGGGGCGGATCGCGCTGCGCGGGAACATCACACCACCGGGCCGGTCGAGGTTCCCCGTCACGGCATTGAGCACCACGATCAGCCACTGCGTCAGCGTGCCGTGGACCGTCGTGCACGTCCCGATCCGCCCGTAGACCGCGGCGGTCGGGGCGGCGGCCAGGTCCTGCGCCACCGCGCGGATGTCGGCGGGGTCGAGGCCGGTCGCGCCCGCGACGCGCTCCGGCGTGAACGGGGCGGCCAGGCGCAGCACCTCGTCCAGACCGGCGAAGGCCACCGCGTGCTGACCCGGCGTCACCTTGCCGGTGGCGTCGAGCTCCGCGAGCAGCGCGAGCAGGAACAGGGCGTCGGTGCCGGGGCGGATCGCGAGGTGCCGGTCGGCGCGGCGCGCGGTCTCGGTGCGCTTCGGGTCGACGACGACCAGCGAGCCGCCGCGCTTCTTGAGCTCCCGCAGCCGGCGCGGCAGGTCGGGAGCGGTGAACAGGCTGCCGTTGGAGACCAGCGGGTTGGCACCGAGCATCAGCAGGTACGAGGTGTGATCGATGTCCGGGACCGGGATCGACATCGGGGACCCGAACACCGCGCCGGCAGCCACGTGCGCCGGCATCTGGTCGGCCGAGCTGGCCGTGTAGTGCTGACGGGTCTTCATCGCGCCCATGAGGACGCGCAGGTAGGGCACGGCGGCGAAGTTGTGGGCCGTGGGGTTGCCCCGGTACAGCGCGAAGGCTTCGGAGCCGTGGGCCTCGCGCACCGCGTCGAGGCCGGCCCGGACGGCCGCGAAGGCCTCCTCCCAGGAGGCCTCGACGAAGCCGTCGTCGGTGCGGATCAGCGGGACCGTCAGGCGGTCCGGATCGCTGTCCAGCGCCCCGAGGTAGACGCCCTTGGGGCACTGGTAGCCGCGGCTGAACACGTCGTCGTCGGCGCCGCGGACGGCGGTGACGACCTCCGTCCCGTCGGGCGCGGAGTCGAGCGTGACGTCGAGGCCGCACATGGCCTCGCACAACGGGCAGATGCGACGGGCGGTACGCATCGGTGCCCCCTTCCGGTGGAGTCTCCGGCAGCGGAGACCCCACCGGAGGGGTGTCCGCTTTCTAGCAGGGCGTGTTCGTCGCCTTCGCCTCGCGGAACGAAGCCGCGAGCTGCTGCAGGCTGCGGTCACCCGGCTGGATGAACTGACCGTAGTCCTTCGCGATGCCGTCGAGCGCCTCGGCGCCGGCGTCGATGAAGCCGTTGGCCTGCTCGTTGTAGGCCGCGAGCGGCTCGATGACCGACCGGAAGTCCTGGATGGCCTGCGGGCCGTCCTTGCTCATCTGCTCGGCGAACTTGGCGGACTCGGCGAGCAGTTGGCCCTGGTACTGCCCGAGCGGCTCGGGCAGCGGCGTGCCGAGGACCGCGAGCGCGATGCCGTAGAGGATACTCGGGCCGGCGGAACTACCCGTCTGCAGCGCATCCAGCAGGTACGACAGACCCGCGACCCGGTCCGGCGGGCAGGTGTCCGCCGCCGCCTGACCGGTCGCCGTGGCGCCGGCGGTGGCGTTACGGGCGGGCGCCGAGGTGGCCACGCGGGCCCGGGCCGGCACGACACCCACGATCGGGTTCAGCTCCGGCAGCCACGCCTGCTGCTGCGTCGCCGGGGCGGCCGGAGCCGCCGCCGGGGTCGACGCCTGCAGAGCGGCGCGGGTCGGCGAGGCCTGCTCGACCGCACCGGCGGCCGCACCCATCTGGGACGAGTAGTCGTCCGGGTTGCTCAGCGGCTTGCCGTTCTTGGCACAGGTGAACGACTTGCCCGAGCCGGTGGCGAACTTGTCACCGGCGACGACCGCGACGCCGTAGCAGAGCTGACGGTCCATCGCCTTGCCGCGAGTCATGGTGATCGGGAACGTCATGCCCTTCAGGTTGTTGTTCTTGATCGAGTAGATGCCTTCCTCGATGTCCTTCAGGGTCTGCTTGTCCGGCAGGTTCTTGGCGGCCGCGGCGAAGAACTCACCGATCAGCCAGCCGTACGAGATGCCACCGGTGATGACCTGGCCCGGCGCGAAGCGGGCGAACGCCGTGTGCATCTCCTTGATGCCCGCAACGCCCGTGTTGGTGAACGGCGCCATCTTGGTGCCGATCACCAGGCCGTCGACGTTCTTGTCGCCAGGGAGGTCCTTGGTGATGACCAGGTCGGCGGACGAGAGCTTCGGACGGTAGTTCTGCCGCGCGCAGTCGCTGGCGAAGCGGCGGATGGCCGCACCGTCGAGGGCGACGATGATCGCCTCGGCGCCGGCCTGCTTGGCGGCCAGGCACTGCGAGGTGTAGTCCGGCTGGGTCAGCGACGGACGACCACGGGCGACCAGCGAGAAGCCGGCCTTGTCGAGGACGTTCTTGTCGCTCCAGCGCTTGTCGAAGTTGTCGCACAGACCGAAGTCACTGCAGGCGAACGAGGCGAGCTTGACGCCGCCCTTCGCGCCGATGCCCGCGCCGAACGAGAGCACCATGACGTCCGCGTAGGTCAGACCCGCGGGGGCCGGCGTGAGGACGTACGGGTTCTTGTAGGGAACCTCGAGGCCACCCTCGTGCGCAAAGGTGAAGATCTTCTTCGAGTCCAGGTACTTGTTGTTGCCGTTCGGCGCGAAGCCGAGCGTCGTGTAGAGGAACGCCTGGACGCCCTGCTGCTCGACGAACTGCTGCAGGATCGAGTTGAAGCGCGCGGGGTCACCACCGTCGTCACCGACGAGGATCTCGACCGGGTGGCCGTTGATGCCGCCGGCCGCGTTGACAGCCTGCGCCCAGACGCGGATACCGGTGACGGTGTCCTTCACCAGACCGCCGACGGGGCCGGAGAAAGTACCGACCGCGCCGAGCTTGATGACGGACTTGCGGGTGACCGGGCCGGCCGCCTGGCCGCCCGACGCCTGGCCGCCACCCGTGGTGGCGCCGCCGGCGTTGGTCGAACCGCCGGCGTTGTTCTTGCCGCCGCCGGCGTTGGTCGAGCCACCGCCGGTGGTCGGGCCGCCGGTCGTGGCACCGGGGGCAACCGTGCCGGGGTCGGTGCCGACCGCGCCGGGAGCGTCGGGGGCCGCGCCGGTGCCGGGGTCGACGCCCGGAACCGCGCCGAGGCCGTCGGTGACGGCGCCGCCGGCCTGCGCCTGCTGCGCAGCGCCCGCCGCCTCGACGATCGCTTCGTCGCTCATGCGGGTGCCCCCGCACCCGGTGAGCAACACGGAGAGCGCGGCCACGCCGACGACAGCTGTCGTCCGCGCGCGCCGGCCGAATCGGATATCAGACACTGACGGTTCCTCCCTGCTGCACAACCTGGGGGCCGCCGCCGGTGTTCGTGCCGGCGTAGGCGGCGAAGATCTCGTCCTCGCTGAACTGGTCGGAGCGACCGG
>NZ_BAAAHE010000037.1:18469-49671 GCF_039525035.1 Sporichthya brevicatena | reverse complement strand
CCGCCGAGGCGAAGGCCGCGAAGCAGCGTGCCGACGCGGAGGCCAAGGCCGCCGTCGAGGCCGCGAAGGCTGCCGCCAACGAGGCCAGGCTGCGCGCCAAGGCCGACGCCGAGGCCAAGCGCGCGGCGGAGAAGGCCGCCGCCGAGACCGCCAAGGCCATGCAGGCCAAGGCCGTCGCCGACGCCCGCGCCGCCGCCGAGGCCGCCAAGGCCGTCGAGAAGGCTCGCGCCGAGGCGGCGCGCATCGCCGCCGCCCAGGCCCGCGCCGACGAGAAGGCCGCGAAGCTGCGCGCCGAGGCGGACGCCAAGGCGTCGGCCGAGGCGGCCCGCGCCGCCGAGAAGGCCGCGATGGAGGCCGCGCGGGCGCAGGAGCGCGCGCGGATCGTCTCCGAGCGCGCCGCGCACGCCCAGGCCAAGGTCGACGCCCGGCTCGCCGCCGAGGCCGCGAAGGCGGCCAAGGTCAAGGCGGAGATGGACGCCCACCAGGCGGCCGTCAAGGCGCGCGAGGAGGCCGAGCGCGCCCGCGTCCAGGCGAAGCTCGACGCCGAGCGGGCGCGCAAGGAGACCATCGCCCGGGTCGAGAACCTGATCCAGGAAACGAAGATCAAGGCCGAGGCCGACCGGATCGTCAACGAGGCGGTCCGCAAGGCCGAGGAGGAGTTCGAGGCCCGCGCCCAGGCCAACCGGCCGGTCTACTACGGCCCCGAGCTCGAGCCGCCGGGCATCGGCTACCTGCACCAACTGATGGCGATGACCGACACCCTCGCCGCCCCGGCGCAGCTGGCGGAGGAGCTCGCCTTCGTGGCCATGGAGCACCTGGAGTGCGACGCCGTCGCGATCATGATCCCGGACGGCGACGCCTGGGCCACCGCGTCCGGCATCGGCATCGGCCGCCAGGACATCCGCTACCGCCTCGGCGAGGAGCACTGGTTCGTCCGCGAGGTTCTCGGCCGCGAGGAGGTCGCGATCCTGGACGACCCGAAGGAGCTGCAGGACGAGCTCTCGGGCGTCCCGCTCGCGAACTGGCCCTACCTGGTCGGGCTCCCGCTGCCCCGTGCGAACTCGATCCTCGTCGCCGCCCGCAAGGACGCGCCGTTCGACGGCGAGACCATGGAGGTCTTCTACGAGGGCATCGAGGACTACGTCGTCGAGCTCGCGGAGACCCTCCAGACCCGCGACGTCGCCCGCGAGATCCACTCGCGCCGCCGCCGCCGATAGCCCCGCGGCTTCACCGGCCGCCCCGCGCCCTTCACGCGCTGAGCCCCTGCTTCACCCGCCCGCCCGGGCCGGTGAAGAGGGGCTCAGCGCGTGAAGGCGCATCCGCGCGGGTGGCACCGGCGCGCGGCGGAGGAACCTTTGAGGTTTGTGTGGCAAGTTAAAACGGTGTCGAAGCGCTCAGCGGGACTGTTCGCCGCGGCCCCGGGCGTGCCGGCACGTCTTCTGCGGGCCGTCCTGCTGCTCGGGTGCACCGCGCTGTGGCTGGTCGGGGACACCCCCGGCGACGACCTCGCGTGGATCGGCGCCGTCGCGGCGGCCGCGATCGTGGCCTCCGTCCTGGAGCAGCACCCCGTCGGCGGGCTGGTCGGCCGGTCGATCGAGGTGATCGTGTGGGCCGCGGCGGTGAACTTCACCGGCCACGACCTCTCCCCGCTGCTCCCCTACCTGCTGGCGCCGGTCTTCGCCGGTGGCCTGCTGGCCCGCGCGGCCGGTGCGTCCATGGCCGCCGGGGTCGCCGCGATCGCGCTGCTGGTGACGATCTCCGCCCCGCAGGACGACCTGGACGTCAAGGACTACAGCATCGCCGCGGCCCAGTGGACCGTGATCGCGCTGCTCGGCGGCCTCGTGGCGGCCTGGGCACGCCGGCTGCAGCAGGCGGCCGGTGACGCACAACTGAGCGCCTACGCGGAGGCCCACAGCCTGCTCTCCCAGCTCTACACGGTCAGCCGGCGGCTGCCGGGTTCGCTCGACCCTCGCTCGACGGCGGAGGCCCTCGTCGAGGCGGTGGCCCGTGCGGCGCGGTTCCGCGCGGCCGCGGTCCTGGTCCGCACCGAGGGCGACCGGCTCACGCCGCTGGCCTTCCGCGGCGAGGACCGCCTGGAGTGGGACACCGAACTCGCCGGCGACAACCCCTTCGCCGACGCGTGGGAGACCGAGGAGACCCAGGTCCGTCGGGTGATGTTCGCCCGCGGGCCGAGCCCCCTGCCGCCGACGGACCCGGGCAGCTCCCTCGTCATGCCGATCCGGATCGGTGACCGCATCACCGGTCTGCTGGGCCTGGAGACCGATCAGGTCGACGCCTACGGCGAGGACGTCCTCGCCGAGCTCACCGACCTCGTCAACGGCGCCGCGCTGCGACTGGAGACCGGCGTCCTGTTCGACCAGATCCGCGAGCTCGCCACCACCGAGGAGCGGCGTCGCCTCGCGCGCGAGATCCACGACGGCATCGCGCAGGAGCTGGCGTCGCTGGGCTACATCATCGACGAGATCTCGGCCGTCGCCGCCGAGGCCGGCCAGCCGGACATCGTCGAGGACCTGAGCGGCCTGCGGCAGGAGATGAGCCGCATCGTCAAGGAGCTGCGCCTCTCGATCTTCGACCTGCGCTCCGAGGTCGACCGCTACGGCGGCCTGGGTGCCGCGCTGAGCGAGTACATCCGCGCCATCGGCACGACGTCGGGCTTCACCGTGCACCTGACGCTCGACGAGTCCAGCCGCCGCCTGCCCGCCGAGACCGAGGCCGAGTTGCTGCGGATCGCGCAGGAGGCCATCAACAACGCCCGTAAGCACGCCGGCGCGGACAACCTCTGGGTGACCTGCCGGATCCACCCGCCGGACGCCGAACTCGTCGTCGAGGACGACGGGACCGGCCTCGGACCGGGCCGGGCCGACAGCTACGGCCTGGAGATCATGAAGGAGCGCGCCGCCCGCTCGCGCGCGATGCTGGAGATCCGCCCCCGGAATCCGCGGGGTACCTACGTCGGGGTTCGGGTAGGCCTGCCGGGAGGCTCGCCGCCCCCCGTGACGGACCGGCGTGGAAAGCTGGTGCCCGCTGGGCAGAGTGAGGAGAGCGGTCCATGACGACGGTCCTGTTGGTCGACGACCACGAACTCATCCGGCACGGCCTCCGGCGCGCCTTCGAGCGCGACCCGGGATTCACCGTCGTCGGCGAGGCCGGCTCGGTCGCCGAGGCGCTGGTGATGATCCGCGCCGAGAAGCCCGAGGTCGTCATCATGGACGTCCGGCTGCCCGACGGCGACGGCCTGGACACCGTCAAGAAGCTCCGTGCGGCCGGCGAGACGATGGGCATCGTCGTGCTCACCATGTACGCCGGTGACCAGCAGCTCTTCGACGCCCTGGAGGCCGGTGCGTCCGGCTTCGTGAACAAGGACGCCCCCGCGGAGGAGGTCCTCGCCGCCGCCCGGCACGCGGCCGCCTCCCCCGGCTCGTTCTCCGCCGCCGACCTCGCCGACGCGATGCGCCGCAAGGCCTCCCAGGGCGGCCCCAAGCTGTCCCCCCGCGAGCGGGACGTCCTCAAGCTGCTCGCCGACGGTCTGGCCGTCTCCGGCATCGCCAAGGCGCTGTTCATCAGCGAGTCGACGACCAAGACGCACATCTCGAAGCTCTACGAGAAGCTCGGCGCCGGCAACCGCGCGCAGGCTCTGATGACCGCGATGCGGCTCGGGCTGATCAGCACCGACAAGAATCCCTGACGCGGCAGCGTCCCCGGGCGCGGCCATAACGGTCGGTATCCGCCCAGGTCGGCCCGGTCAGGTACGGATCGTCCGTTCGGACGAGGCACGGTTGGCACGTTCCTGCGATACCCCGACCTCGTGATCGCGGGCACTGTGTATCCACGCCTTCGATCAAGGGACGTGCGATGCCGACCACTCTGCGCACCCGCCTTCGCGGTTCCCGCGCGGGCGGTCCGACGACGCCGGTCGAGTACGTGCTGCTGTCCCTCGCCGCCGTCGCGCTTGTGACCCTCGTGTTCTTCGCCCTCGGCAACCTGCTGGACGAGCAGCGCCACTGCGAGACCCGCGCGGACGCGACGTCCGCGTCGACCACCCGCTGCTGACCCGACCTCGGATCAGCCGCGCACCGCGCGTCAGATCACCGCACCGTCGCCGGTGCGCTCCCTCTCCCGCTTGTCCCGCGGCTTGCGCGGCTCCGGCGGCGGGGTGTTCGACCGCGCCTGCAGCAGGATCGCCAGCGGCGTCGCGGTGAACACCGACGACAAGGTGCCGACGATCAGGCCGAGCAGCAGGGCGATCGCGAAGTCCATCAGGGAGTCGCCGCCGAGGACCGCGAGCGCCGCGAGGATGAACATGGCGCCCAGCCCGGTGTTGACCGTGCGGGGCACGGTCTGCAGCGTCGCCAGGTTGCAGATCCTGGCGAACGGCATCTTGGGGTTGTCGGCCCACATCTCCCGGACGCGGTCGAACACGACCACGGAGTCGTTGACCGACAGACCGACGATGGTGAGTGCGGCGGCCAGGAACACACCGTCCACGGGTCTGCCGAACCACGCGAACGCACCGGTGACCAGCAGGACGTCGTGGAACATCGCCGCGACCGCGGCGGCGCCGAACGTCCATCGGAACCGGATGCCGAGATAGATCATCTGGGCGAGCAGGGCGATCACCAGCGCGATGATCGCCTTGTTGCGCAGCTCCTTGCCGAGGCTCGGCCCGATCAGTTCGTCACGCAGCTTCGTGACCTCGCCACCGACCTCGCTGAGCGCCTCGCGGATCTTGAGCTCGTCCTCGTTGGAGACGTCGGACGCACGGACGGTGATGTCGTCCTCGCCCGAGCTCTGCACGATCGCGCGCGGGAAACCGACGCCGGAGACCTTCTCCCGCGCGACCTCGGGGTCGAGCGGGGTCGAGGTCGAGTACTCCACGAGCCGACCGCCGGTGAACTCGATACCGAGGTTGAGACCGCGCACGACGATGCCGGCGATGGCGACGACCACGAGCACGGCCGAGATCGACAGCCACAGCGTCCGACGGGCCATCAGATCCGGATTCTTCTTGACGATCCAGTCCCGCACCCGGCCCGTCGAGGCGATGCCGGTGACGGCCGCGCGCCGGCGCAGGGCGGGGCGGTTCGCCGCGAGCTCGGTGAGGCTGCGGGCCACGATCAGCGCCGAGACCATCGACGCGATGACACCGATGCTCAGCGTCACACCGAAGCCCCGGACCGGCCCGGACGCGAAGTAGAACAGGAGGCCGGCCGCGAGCAGCGTGGTGACGTTCGAGTCGATGATCGCGGTCCAGGCCTTGTTGTAACCCGTGTTCATCGCGGTACGGAGGTTCTTGCGAGCGGGCCCCTCGTACTCCTCCCGGGCTCTCTCGAACACGAGCACGTTGGCGTCGATCGCCATACCGATCGCGAGCACGAAGCCGGCGAGACCCGGCAGGGTCAGCGTGGCCCCGAGCACGAGCAGCGCCGCGAACGAGATCAGCGCGTAGGAGGCCAGCGCGATCGTCGCGAGAAAACCGAAGAACCGGTAGACGAGAACGATGAACAGACCGGTCAGGATGATGCCGATGATGGCCGCGTTCCGGCTGGCGTCGATGGCGGCCTGACCCAACGTGGGGCCGACGGTCCGCTGCTCGATGATCTCGACCGGCACCGGCAGGGCACCGCCGGAGATCAGCGCGGACAGGTCCTTGGCGCCGTCCTCGGTGAACGAACCCGTGATCTGTGTGCTGCCGCCGCCGATGCCGACGTCACAGCCGACCGACGGGTCCACCTGCGGCGAGGAGATGACCTCCTGGTCGAGGACGATCGCGATGCGCCGCGTCGGGTCGCCCACCGGGTTGCAGGCCGCGGTCCCGGTCAGCTTCTTCCATTCGCCCTCGCCGGACCCGCGGAAGTCGACGGTGACGTACCAGCCGCCCATCGTGAGGTCGTAGCCCGCGTCCGCTCCCCCGACGCCGGAGCCGGTCAGCGCCGCCTTCCCGATGCGGATCGGCAGCCCGTCCTCGTCGACGAGCTCGCGCTCGCCCTCGGCCGGCTTGTCGGCGCCCGGCCCGGCGGCCGGGCCGTCCCCGAGGACCGGGTGGAAGGTGAGCTGCGCGGTGCGGCCGAGCACCTTGGCGGCCTCGGCCGGCTCCTGCAGACCCGGGAGCTCGACGATGATCCGGCGATCACCCGATCGGGCGATGCTGGGCTCGGCGACACCGAGGGCGTCGACGCGGCGCCGGAGCACCTCGAGCGCCTTGTCGGTGGACTCCCGGTTGGCCTTGACCTCGTCCGAGTCCTTCGTCTCCAGGACGACCTGCGTGCCGCCCTTGAGATCGAGGCCCAGCTTCGCGTCCATCGTGAAAACGGCGAACAGGGATCCCGCCAGGACGAGCAGGGAGATCAGCGCTCGGATCTGGCGCGCCCGCATCGGACTATGGCCCCCATCACATCAGGTATCGCAGGTAGAGGTACGGGACGCACATGGCAATGGTCACCGGCGCCACCACGAGACCGTAGCGGGTGAACTCCCAGAAGCTGATGCGGTGGCCGTGCTTGGCGGCGATTCCGATCACGATGATGTTCGCGGCAGCGGCGATCGCCGTCGCGTTGCAGCCCAGATCTGCACCGAGCGCGAAGGCCCACCACAGGACGTGCGGGTCGCCCGGCGCGACGCCGGCCTCGGCCGTCAGACCCTCCACGACCGGCGTCATGGCCGTCACGTAAGGAATGTTGTCGACCAGCGCCGAGAACGCGGCGGTCGAGCCGAGCAGACCCAGCGCCGTCACCGTCAGGTCACCGCCGGAGGCCTCGATCGCGGCGTCCCCGATGCGGTCGATGACGCCCTGCTCGATCAGCGCGCCGACCATGACGAACAGACCCATGAAGAAGACCAGGGTGCCGGTCTCGATCTCCTGCGTGGCGACCTCGGCCGACACACCGGTGACCACCATCAGGGCGCCCGCGCCGAGCAGCGCCACGACCGAGGGCTCGAGGTGCAACGTCGTGTGCAGGACGAAGGCCGCCATCACCCCGGTCACCACGACCAGACACTTGATCAGCAGCCTGCGGTCGAGGATCTCGGCCTTGGGGTCGAGCTCGAGCACGGCCGCCGCGCGGACCGGGTCGTAGACGAACGCCTTGCGGAACAGCACCCGGGCCATCAGCAGGAAGGCGATCATCACCGGTACGACGACCGGCGCCAGGTGCACGAGGAAGTCGTTGAAGGACAGGCCGGCCCGGCCCGCGATGATGATGTTCGGCGGGTCCCCGATCAGCGTCGCCGTGCCCCCGATGTTCGAGGCCATGGCGACCGCGATCAGGTACGGGACCGGGGCGAGGCCGAGCCGCGCGCACACCGACAGCGTCACCGGCGCGATGAGCACCACGGTCGTGACGTTGTCGAGCAGGGCGGACAGCAGGGCGGTGACGACGCAGATCGTCACCATGAAGCGGTACGGCCGCCCTTTCGAGGAGCGCGCCGCCCAGATCGCGAGGTACTCGAAGACCCCGGTCGGGCGCATGATGCCGACGATCACCATCATCCCGAGCAGCAGGAAGATGACGTTCCAGTCGATGCCGGTGTGATGGGCGAAGAACGCGGCGTCCGCGTCGGTCAGCCCGGTCGCGAGCATCAGGCCGGCGCCCCCGAGCGCCGCGGCGACGCGCGAGATCTTCTCGGTGGCGATCAGCGAGTACGCGCCGAGGAAGATCGCCACCGCCAGCAGTTCGCTCACCGGGACTCCAACCAGCCGGCGAGACGTCCGGATCTACCTACTGCGCGCAACCTCTGCTCCGTTTCCGCGCGCACGGCGCGGGTCGTGACGATCAACAACTGGTCGCCCACCCGGAGCACCGAGTGGGCATCCGGGACGTCCGGCTGTCCGTCCCGCACGATCAGCACCAGCGCGGCCCCGCGCGGCAGCCGCAGGTCGGCCGTCCACACGCCGGCGAGGCGGGACCCCGGCGGGACGTCGACCTCGAGCACGTCGGCGCGGAGTTCGTCGAGCGGGGCCGACTCGATGGCGATCTCGTGGGTGGGGGTCTCGTCGGTCACCCCGGCGACGCGGGCGGCCCAGGGCAGCGTCGGCCCCTGCAGCAGGACGAAGACGACGACGAGCAGGAACACGATGTCGAAGATCTGCTCCGACCCCGCGACACCGGCCGCCGCGGGCACGGTCGTGAGGACGATCGGGACGGCACCGCGCAGCCCGGCCCAGGAGACGAACGCGGACTCCCGCCAGTTCAGGCCCATCGGCCGGGCCAGCACCACGACGGAGAGCGGGCGGGCGACGAAGGTCAGCACCACGCCGGCGATCAGCGCCTCACCGAAGGAACCGGGCAGCCGCGACGGGTCGGCGAGTAGCCCGAGCAGGACGAACAAGCCGATCTGGGCCAGGCTCGCGGACCCCTCGGAGAACGCCAACGTCGCCCGGTGGTGGGGCAGCGTGCTGTTCCCGAGCAGGATGCCGGCGAGGTAGACGCCGATGATGCCGCTGGCGCCGGCGACGGACGCCGTGGCGTACGCGAGCAGGAGGATCGACAGCGTCGCGAGGGGGTACAGACCGGCGGTCGGCAGCGCCGCCCGGGCCAGCACCCAGTGGCCGGCCCACGCGACCGCGAGGCCGATCACCGCCCCGACGACGAGCTGGTACAGGACCTGCGCGCCGATCCCCCACGGCGTCGCGCCGTCCCACGCGTCCGAGGCCAGCAGCATCACGAGCACGACCACCGGCGCGTCGTTGAGCCCGGACTCGGCCTCGAGCGTGGCGGCCAGGCGGGGCTTGAGCGGAAGGCGCCGCAGCACGGCGAACACCGCAGCCGCGTCGGTGGAGGACACGATCGCCCCGAGCAGCAGGGCGGTCCGCAGGTCCATGTCCAGCAGCCAGTACGCCCCGGCGGCGGTCACGCCGACCGAGATCGCGACGCCCACCGTCGCGAGCACCAGCGCCAGAGGCCCCGCCGGCCGGAGGGTGTCCAGCCGGGTCGTCAGGCCGCCGTCGCCGAGGATGAGCGCCAGCGCGATCAGCGCGAGGTTCTGGGCGAGCTGGAAGTCGTCGAGTTCGACGCCGAGCCCGTCCTCGCCGATGGCCAGTCCGAGCGCCAGGTAGAGCAGCAGCGTCGGGAGCCCGGAGCGGGTCGTCAGCCGCACGGCGAGAACCGCCAGCAGGACGACGCCACACCCCGCCACGAGCATGACGTTCAGGTCTTGCGGATCCACCGGCGTCAGTCGGACGGGGGCCGGCGGTCGGCCCAGGCCAGGAGGTCGGGAGTCAGGTTCAACTCGATCGCGTCGACCACGAGGGTGTCGAGCTCGAGGCCGAGCGCGCGCAGGTCCGGGACGACCGCCGCGGCGGCACGGTCGCGGACCGAATCGCGGCGCCGGGCCAGGTCGGCCAGCCAGGAGTGGACCGCCGCATCCGCGAGCGCGGCCTCCAGCACCTGGCCGGCCCGGGAACGGGTCTCGCTCGCGGTCGCCCGCACCGGATCGACGACCTGCACGTGCGCGGCGCCCTCGATCCGGACGTCGACGCCGTCGGCGGTGCGGGCCGGGACCACCAGCGGGGTCACGTCGAACTGCTCCGGGACCCGGTCGACCTCGTGGAGCCCGGGCAGGACGACCAGCAGACCGCGCCGGCGGGTCCGCGCCGGACCACCGCGCCGGCGGACGACCACGACCTCCCCCGGCCCCACGGCGCGCAGCATCGCGGCGGCACCAACCGCTAGGGCCAGCACCGCCACCAGCACGACCGTGGTCCCTCCGGGAACGGTGAGCCTCCCTCTGGCGTACGCCTCGTGGCGTACCCCTACGGTCGGCGACCCGGACCCGCGGCGGTATCCGTGCTGGACCCCATCTCCGGGTCAGTCCTCGAACAGCTCCAGCAGGCGGCGGGCCTGCAGGTCCCAGCCCCACTCCTCGACCGCCCAGGCGCGGCCGGCGGCCCCGAGCGCCGCCGCGGCGGCCGGGTCGGCGAGCAGGTCGCCGACGGTCCGGGCGACCGCGGCGGGCGAGCGACCGTCCACCACGTGTCCGGTACGCCCGGGCAGGACCGCGTCGGGGGCGCCGCCGGAGTCGCCGACGACGACGGGCAGGCCGGTCGCGGAGGCCTCCAGGAAGACCATGCCGAGCCCTTCGACGTCCAGGCCGCGCCGGCGGGTGCGGCACGGCATCGCGAACACGTCACCGGCCGCGTAGTACGACGGCAGGTCCGCCGCCGGGACCCCGCCGGTGAACACCACGTGTTCGGTCACCCCGGTGCGCGCGGCGAGGGTGCGCAGGTGCTCGTCGTCGGGCCCGGACCCGACCAGCAGGAGCGTCGCCCCGGGCACGCGGGCCCGGATCGCGGGCAGCGCGGCGATCAGGACGTCCTGGCCCTTGCGGCGCACCAGCCGGGACACGCAGACGACGACGGGCCGGTCGCCCAGCCCGAGTTCCGCCCGCCGCTCGGCACGGCCGGCGGCGGGGACGAAGACGTCGGTGTCCACGCCCGGGTGCAGGCGCACGAGCTTGGCGCGGTCGGCCGGCCGCAGGACCCGCGAGATGTGGGTGCGCGTGTAGTCGCCGAGGTAGGTCAGGACATCGACCGCCGCGCCGACCCGGCGCACCGCCGTGCGGCCCCCGGGGACGAGCGCCCAGCCGGCCTCGTGGCCGTGGGTGATGCCGACCGACCGGCGGACGCCGACCTCGCGCAGCCCCGGCGCCAGCAGGCCCAGCGGCGCCGCCGCGCCGAACAGCACGCGGTCGCAGCCGTACCGGCGGGCGATCTCGCGGGCCCGGCGGGCCACGGTCGGGATCGGCAGCATCAGCGCGCGCGGGTGCCGCACGACCGGGTAGGGCTCTCCCGCGTCGTACGCCGCGGCGCCCTCCCAGGCCGGCGCGTAGACGACAACCTCGTCCGGTGGAAGCCGGCGCACGAGCGCCTCGACGAAGGACTGGATGCCGCCGGCCCGCGGTGGGTAGTCGTTGGTGACGACCAGGATCCGCGGCATCGCGGCAGTTTCGCAGCCGGGGGTCAGCGCCGCGGAATCGGGACGTCGGCCTGGTCCGGCGGTTCGGGGACGCCGTGCAGCCGGGCCCAGGTCCGGGCGTTGGCGATGCGCGTCGGCCCGACCGGGTGGGTGGAGCGCAGGAACGTCACGATCCACGGGGGGTCGACGTCGCCGAGGTTCGCCGCCGAGAGCCGACGCTGCATCGCGATCAGCGTCGCCGGGTCGCGCGTCAGGTCCAGCGCGTGCACGTCGGCGCGGGCCTCGACCTTGCGGCTGACGGCGAGACCCACCGGCGTCGACACCGCCACGACGACCGCGACGACGGCGAGCACCAGCGCCAGCGACGCCGGGTCCGCGGGGTCGTCCACCCCGGCCCGCCGGCGCAGCCGCGGTGAGGTGATCGCGAGGTACAGCACGCAGACGCCGGTGGCGGCCCCGAGGGCGCCGACCAGCGTCCCGTCGAGGACGTCGTTGTCCTTCACGTGCCCGAACTCGTGCGCGACGATCTGCCGGATCTCGGCCGGGGGAAGCTTGTCCACCGTCGTGTCGTAGAGCACCACGCGCCGACTGGAGCCGATGCCGGAGACGTAGGCGTTGAGTCGCGTCGAGCGCTTCGACTCGTCGGCGACGAGGACGTCGTCGACCTCGACCCCGTCCTGCGCCGCCATCGCGAGCAGCGAGGACCGTAGCTCGCCCTCCGGGAGCGACGAGAAGTCGTGGAAGGCCGGCTCGACGACCAAGGGGTAGACGAACGAGGACGCGACGACCAGGACCGCACCGCCGACGGCCCCGGGGGCCCACCAGCGTCGCGGGAAACGGCGCATCAGCACGTAGAGCACGCTCAGGCCGATCAGCGTCATCGCCGCGAGCAGGCCGTACGACTTGGTCAGGTCGAGCGCGTAGTCGCCCCACCCGCGCACGATCAGCCCGTAGTCGCGCTGGATGTTCTCGCGCCAGATCGACAGCGGCAGCGCGGCGAGGAACGGGATCGCGACGGCCGCGAGGCTCCCGAGGACGAGCTTCGCGACCGTGCCACCACCGAGCGGCCGCGCGACGGCGCGCACGATCCGCGCCCCGATCGGGGTGAAGCCGAGCAGGGCCGTGACGAGCAGCGTCACGAACGACCCGGCGAGCACGGCCGGCCAGAGCCAGCGGTGGTACCGGTCCTCGAGCGCGATGTCCGCCGGGGCGTAGTCGCGCGTCGCGTCCACCGGCACCCGGCCCCCGGGCGGTTCCGGGAGCGTCTCCCACGGCGTCGTGGTGACGATCACCGCGATCAGCACGACGAACAGGACGGCGAACGCGATCAGCGCCGGGCGGCGCGGGTCTGACTTCTGACTCACCGTCAGGTCAGCGTCTCTTCCAGGTACTCGCGCCAGTCCGCGGTGAACTGGGCGAGCGTCGTGCCGAGCACGCTGGAGAACGCCTCCTCCACCGAGGCGGCGCTGCCCCCCGGAGCGCCCGCGGTGCGGACGAGCTCAAGCAGGCTGTCCTGCCCGTGCTGCTCGGCGATCATCCGGCAGGCCAGCCAGGCCATCTCGTACGCCTGGGGCAACTTCGGGTTCGTGGTGTCGAAGTCGGCGTCCGTCGGCAGCGCCTTCGGCTTCAGGCCGTTGCGCAGGTCGTCGACGAGTTCCTGCGCGATGAACTGCACGGACAGGCCGCTGGTGCGGTAACCGATGTAGTCGGCGAAGCCCTCCGCCAGCCACATCGGGGTCCACTCCTGCGTCGCGGAGCGGACGGCGACGTGGGTGATCTCGTGGATCATGATGACCCGCTTGCCGACCTCCGACAGGTCCGCGTACGCCCGCGGGTTGATGACGACGCGCTCCGCGGCCGCGGTCTCCTCCGCGACCCCGAGCTCGCCGCGGGTGATCGCGGCCAGCTGGGTGTAGTTGGACGCCTTGCCCCCGAGCAGGTCGGCCATCTCCTGCTCGGTGCGGGTGACGAGCACCAACACCTTGCGCGGCCAGCGCTTGCCCCACACCTCGTCGACGCGCGGGACGGCGGCGTCGACCTCCTCCGCGATCGGCGCGAGGACGTCGTCGTCGGGCAGCCCGAGGACGAGCGCGTGGTCGCTGCGGAACGCGTTGACACGCCCGACGTCCCAGAGCTGCTGGTTGCCGCGGCCCGGGGCCACCCAGCGGCCACTGACGTACCAGCGGCCCTCCCGCGGCGTGAAGGTCATGACCTCGTCGTGGACGGCGTCGGCGTTGTCGTAGCCGTCGATGCGCAGGGCGATCCCGACGAACCGGCCGAAGCTGTCCGGGCCGGCGGTCGCGGCCTTCGCCGCAGCCGCGGCCGGCAGGCGGGCGTCCTCCCGGGGTGCGAGCTGGTAGCGCCAGCTCGTGACCGGCACCTCGGCCAGGTTGTCGAACCAGGTCGCCTGGGCGCGGCGCAGCTCGGCGTCCTGCGGGTCGACGGTCGCGAGGAAGTCCGACCGGTTCTTGGCGATCAGGGCCTTGGCCCGGCGCTGCAGGAGCTCGGCGACCGTGTCCTCCGAGCCGTCCCCGGCGCGGGCGACCCCGCCCTGCTCGACGACCGGCGAAGCGTGGCGTTCGTCGCCGAACGCGTCGGCGAAGGGGCCTCGATCGGTGACCGCCAACCCGATCGCGACGGCGGCGGCGACGACCGAGACCACGACCCCCGCCGCGAGACTCCCGCGGCGCCGCAGCGGCCGGAGCTGCTCAGGCGGCGGCGGCCACGGGGACGGCGGGGTCGACGACATTGCGGGCATCGTACGGGGACGGCCCCGCGCAGGTCAGGCGTCGAGAGGGAATCGAGACGTGCCGAACTACGGGCGCGTCGCCCCTGCGTACGGCATCTGCGAGATCGGGGAGATCTCGACCCGGCGACCCGGGTTCGGCGCGTGGACCATGCGGCCGTTGCCGAGGTAGATGCCGACGTGGCTGATCGGGCTGTAGAAGTACACGAGGTCGCCGGGCTGGAGCTCCGAACGCGGGATCTTGTTCCCGGTCGCGTACTGCATCCGCGACGAGTGCGGCAGCGAGACGCCGGCCTTGCTCCAGGCCACCATCGTCAGGCCGGAGCAGTCCCAGCCGTCCGGACCCGAGGCGCCCCACACGTACCGGTCGCCGATCTGCGCCAGCGCGAACTCGATCGCCTTCGCGGCGCGCGGGTTCGGCAGCGGGAGGTTCTTGAGCAGGTCGCGCTCGTTGCCGTCGCGGGAGGCGCGGTCGAACCGGGCACGCTCCTTGGCCTCGAGGCGGTTGAGCACCTCGCGGGCGGCGCGGAGGTTCTTCTCGACCTCGGCCTTCTCGGCGGCCAGGGCCTTGCGCTGGGCCTCGACGACCGCGAGCTGCTGGGCGGCGGCGGTCTGGTTGGCCTGGAGCTCGCGGCGCGCCTCGACGACCTTGCGGAGGGCACCGGCCTCGCGGGAGGACAGGGCGTCCAGGCTCGCAGCCCGGGCGATGAAGGCCTCCGGGTCGTCCGAGAAGACGAGCTGAAGGGTCTGGTCCATACCGCCGTTGCGGTAGGCGTTCGCGGCGAAGGCGCCGACGGTGCGCTGCAGCTCGGCGACGGTCGCCTGCTTGGCCGAGGCCTCCTTCTGCGCGCGGGCGAACTTCCGCTCTGCGTCGCGCAGGGCCATCCGAGCCTCGTTGTAACGCTCCGTGGCCTGCTCAGCCTTGTGGTAGAGCGTCTCGACCTGCCGGCGGGCCTCGTTGACGTCCAGGCGGGGCGCGGCACTCACCGAGCCCTGCATGCTGGCGACGAGAGCGAAGGCGGCGCAGACGGCGACGAGGCCACGAACGGGTTGAGCGGAACGGAGGTGGGGCACGCGGACGGGCTCCTTCTTCGGACCGCCTACCGGGTTAGCTGACGGGTTCGGGCCCAGAAGCTGCCCTACGGCGCAGCCCCGCGACCTGCGGGTTTGCACCGACTCACCCCAGGTGGAGGTGGGTCCCCGGTTCCGGTTCCGCACCGTCCCTGGTGGGGGGACGACCCGGTTCCGGATTCGGCGGTGGTGGGCGCCCCCACCCCGGCGGGGCGGTGTCGGAGCACTCACCAGATGAAGAAAACATAACGAGGCCCTCGAGGCCGGTCGACCGACACCGCGTCGTTTTCCCCGCCCCTTGACCTTGTCTTGGCAGAGGCGGGATGTCGGAATTGCCCAGGTCATCCCGGGTGCGCCCGCTCCGTGTGCAGGTGTCCTCACGGCCCGTCACACGCCGTACATGTGAACTAGATCGCATTTCGCCCGGGCGTGGCGTTGCGCCATGTGGGTTCAGGCGCTGCGCCGGGGCACCAGCCGCAGCGGCGGCACGAGGCCGGAGTCGGCGAGGACGTCGAGCGCGGCGCGCTCCTCCGAGTCGAACCCGGGGCCGAGCGCGCCGGGCGGACCGAGCAGCACCGAGACCACGCAGTCGCCGCACGCCAGGTCGCGCATCACGCACGAGTCGCAGTCGATGATCATGTCGAGCCTCCGAGGCGGAAATCGGTTGTCGCCGGCGACGCTAGGCCCGCCCACCGACAGTCCCGTTCGCCACACCAGTCACACACGCCCCAGGGTCGGAGCCCGGGCGGCGAGCCTCGGCGGCGCTGTCGGTGCACGCCCCTACCGTCCGGACCATGACGTTGGCACCCGAGCTCGGCACCCTGCCGGGGCTGCCGCGGCCGGTCCCGCCGGTCCCGCCGGTCCAGCGCGCCGTCCCGACCCAGGGGACGTTCGACGAGCTCGGCACTCCCCTGCGGGACGTCACCTTCGTCGTCGTCGACCTCGAGACCACGGGCGGGACGCCCGCCGACGGCATCACCGAGATCGGGGCGGTGAAGGTCCAGGGCGGCCGCCGGATCGGCGAGTTCCAGACGCTGGTGAACCCCGGCAACCCGATCCCGGCGTTCATCCAGGTGATGACCGGCATCACCGACGCGATGGTGTGCTCCGCCCCGCGGATCTCCGCCGCGCTGCCGGCGTTCCTGGAGTTCGCGTCCGGCTCGGTGATCGTCGCGCACAACGCCCCGTTCGACGTCGGTTTCCTCAAGGCGGCGTGCGCCGCCACCGGCCAGGCCTGGCCGACGTTCTCGGTCGTCGACACCGTCAAGCTCGCCCGCGGCGTGGTGACGCGCGAGGAGACGCCGAACTGCAAGCTCGCCTCCCTGGCCCGGCTGTTCGGCTCCCCCACGACCCCGAACCACCGGGCGCTCGCCGACGCCCGCGCCACGGTCGACGTCCTCCACGGGCTCCTCGAGCGGCTCGGCGCGATGGGCGTCACCACGCTGGAGGAGCTGCTCAGCTTCTCCGCGAAGGTCCGGCCCGAGCAGCGGCGCAAGCGCTACCTCGCCCAGGGCCTGCCCGCGGCGCCCGGGGTCTACCGGTTCGAGGACGCGCGCGGCGAGGTGCTCTACGTCGGGACCTCGGGCAACATCCGCGACCGCGTCCGCACCTACTTCACCGCCTCGGAGCTCCGCACCCGGATGGCCGAGATGGTCGGCCTCGCCGAGCGGGTCGTCCCGATCGTGTGCGCGCACAAACTCGAGGCGTCGGTCCGCGAACTGCGCCTGATCGCCGAGCACAAGCCGCGCTACAACCGCCGCTCGCGCTTCCCCGAGCGGATGGTCTGGCTCAAGCTCACCGACGAGACCTTCCCGCGGCTGTCGGTGGTGCGGCAGGTCCGCGCCGACGCCGGCGGGTACCTCGGTCCGTTCGGCAGCGCCGCGGCCGCCGAGGCGGCGATGACCGCCGCCCACGAGGCGTTCCGGATCCGGCAGTGCCGCCAGCCCCTCTCGGTGCGCCGCACCGTGCCCGCCTGCGCGCTCGCCGAGATGGACCGGTGCAACGCTCCCTGCGAGGGCCGGGAGTCCCCGGCCGAGTACGCGGCGCATGCTCTCGGCGTCCGGCTCGCGATGGAGAGCGACGCCCGGGAGATCGTCGAGCGGCTCCGCGCGCGGATCGACGCGCTGTCCGCCGCCGGCCGCTACGAGGACGCCGCCCGGCACCGGGACCGCCTCGCCGCCTTCACCCGCACCGCCGCGCGCATGCAGCGGATCCGGGGGCTGACACGCTGCCCCGAACTGGTCGCGGCCCGCCCCGGGCGCGAGGGCGGCTGGGAGATCGCCGTCGTTCGGTACGGCCGACTCGCCGCGGCGGGCGTCGCGCCGCACGCCCGGGCCGTCCTCGCCGAGGTGGAGGCCATGATCGCCACCGCCGCGACCGTGCTGCCCGGCACCGGGCCGCTCCCGGCCGCCACGGCCGAGGAGACCGAGACCATCCTGCGCTGGCTGGAGCAGGCCGGGACCCGCCTGATCCGCCTCGACGGGGAGTGGAGTTCGCCGCTCCACGGCGCCGGCCGCTGGCAGGCCTGGCTCGCGGCCGCGGACGCCGGCCGCCGCGCGACCACCGCGGAGGACGACCGCCCGCGTGGGACCAACGTCACGCGCCGTCGCTGAACCGTGACCTCTGCGCCGTCATGCGCCGGCCGACGCGCACCGATACTGCCGACATGACCCAGCGGACCCGGCGGCGCCGACTTGCGGCCGCTGCGTTGTTCCTCGGTGCCGCGATGGGCGTGACGGCGGTCGCGAACGGCCATTCGGCCCCGCCCCGGCCCGACCTTCCGTCGCAGATCGGCGACGCGGTGACGATCGGGAGTGCGGTCCTGCTCAGCGAGTAGTTGCGGCTCTGCGCAATGATCGCCGTGTGGTGATCCCGATCCACGACAAGAACCCGACCCGTCGGTTCCCCGTCGTGACCTACGCGATCCTGATCATCAACGTCGCCGTCTACTTCTTCGGGCCCGCGTTCGGGGACCAGGGCCTGCCGGCGAACGTCGCGGACGAGTGCCGCACCGACGCGTTCATCCAGCAGTGGGCGGCGATCCCCAAGGAGCTGACCGAGAACACCCAGCTCCCGCCGGAGCCCGTCGACCTCGTCACCGGTGACCGGGTCGTCCGCTGCCCCGCGCCGGACTTCGACAAGTCCCCGCCGTTGTCGGCGCTGAGCTCGATGTTTCTGCACGGCGGTCTGCTGCACCTGCTCGGCAACATGCTGTTCCTCTTCATCTTCGGGAACAACGTCGAGGACCGGTTCGGTCGCCTGCGGTTCGCGGCCTTCTACCTGCTGTGCGGCTACACCGCGACGTACGCCTTCGCGTTCACCGACCCGAACTCGACCACGCCGCTGGTCGGGGCGTCCGGGGCCGTCGCCGGCGTCCTCGGGGCCTATCTGTGGCTGTATCCCCGTGCCCGCGTCGTCGCGCTCGTGCCGTTCCTCTTCTTTCTCCCGCTGCCCATGCCCGCCTGGCTGGTGCTCGGGACCTGGTTCGGCCTGCAGGCGGTCTACGCGCAGGGCGGCGGCCTCGGCGAGGGCTCGGTCGCGTACGTGGCGCACGTCGTCGGGTTCGCGGTCGGCTTCGTCCTGACCGTCCTGTTCATCGGCGAGCGCCGCGACGCACCGGAGCGACGCCGGGCGAAACGTCGCCACTAGGCTCGCTGCGACCGACCCGGGAGGATGCTCGAAGTGATCACCGCGATCGTGCTCATCAAGGCGGACATGGCCCGTATCCCCGAGGTCGGCGAGCACATCGCGCAGCTCGACGGCGTCAGCGAGGTGTACTCCGTCACCGGCGAGTACGACCTGGTCGCGATGGTGCGCGTCCAGCGCCACGACGACCTCGCCGAGGTGATCCCCGGGCGGCTGAACAAGACCCCGGGCGTGCTGTCCACCGAGACGCACATCGCCTTCCGCACCTACTCCCGGCACGATCTCGAGGCGGCGTTCTCGCTCGGCATGGAGTGATCCACTCCGGGCCACCCGCCGGATCGACACCCCGAACCCGGACATAAACCCCCAGGTCCCGCGAACGCCGGACCGACGCGAAAAGCCTTCATACCCTCGAACCGGGTGGAAGGTTCCGTTCGGTGACCTTGGGGGGTCCACATGTCTCGGCGCTGGTTGTCGACGCTCGTCGTCGCGTCTGCGATGACGCTGCTCGTACCCGCCGGAGGGGCGTACGCCGACGAAGCGGACCCGGCCCCGACGGCCGACGCCCCCGCGACGACCCCGGAGCCGTCGCCCGAGGCGAGCCCGGAACCGACGCCGGACGCGAGCCCGGAGCCGAGCCCCGAGGCGAGCCCGGAACCCACGCCGGAGCCCACGGTCGAGGCGCCGACCTTCGACCCGGCCTCGGTGCCGGGAGCCGCGCCGGCGGTCCCCGCGGCCGCGGAGCTCGTCGAGGTCGCGAAGAAGACCAAGAAGAAGCAGCCGTTCAACCTCAAGGTGCTGCGGGTCAAGCGCGCGGACGTCCGGTACACCTACCGGTCCGGCTGCCCGGTCGGGCCGTCGAACCTGCGGCGCCTGCAGCTGACGTTCTACGGCTACGACGGCAAGTGGCACCGCGGCAACATCGTCGTCCACCGCTCCGCGGTCACCGACGTCGCCGCGGTGTTCCGGCGGGCGTACCAGGCGAAGTTCCCCATCAAGCGGATGTCGAAGGTCGACAAGTTCCGTGGCTCGGACACCCGCTCGATGGCGGCGAACAACACTTCGGCGTTCAACTGCCGCCACGTGGTCGGCAACCCGAGCCGGTTGTCGCAGCACTCCTACGGGAATGCCGTTGACGTGAACACCCGCCAGAACCCGTACGTGACCGGCAGCCGCGTGTACCCGTCGGGCGCCGCCACGTACCTGAACCGCTCGAACGTGCGGAAGGGCATGCTGACGCGCAGCGGCCCGATCCCCCGCGAGTTCGCCCGCCGCGGCTGGCTCTGGGGCGCCCGCTGGGCCCACCCGGACTACCAGCACTTCTCGAGCAACGGCCGATGAGCGGCCGGCGCGGGCGAAGGAACAGCCGGGCGGTCGCCCGGGTGGTCGCCCCGGCGACGGCCCTGCTGCTCGCCCTGAGCGCCTGCGGCGACGACGCGTCCGAGGGCGCGGCCCTCCCGCCCGAGGCGCCGGCGGCCGAGCCCACGGTCCCCGCGACCGCGGGCCCGCTCAGCGAGCGGCAGCTGCCGGACCCGGCCGTGCTCGGCGACGGGTGGACCGAACGCGCGGACCCCGGCGACGGTCACGGGGACGGTCACAGCGACGGCCGCGGGGACACCGCCGGCGACGGGCCGTCGACGCAGCAGCGCGACGTCGACGAGTTGATGGACGGGCTGGCGCCCATCGGCTGCCCGGACCGGGCGGTCGCCATCACGCTCCCCCGGCCTCGGTACGCCCTGGAGCGGACCTACGCCGGCCCGGCCGGTCAGCCCGGAGTCGCGCTGGTGCTGGAGTTCGCCGACTCCGCCGGCCCACGCACCTTCCTGGACCGGTTCGAACGGCAGATGCGGGCCTGCCCCGCCGGTGCGGCCGACCCGGACGGCCCGATCGTGCTCGGGTACCGGTCGGTCGACCGCGCGCCCGAGCGGGTCTCCGGCCTGCGCCAGGAGA
Source organism: Sporichthya brevicatena (assembly GCF_039525035.1). Classification (NCBI taxonomy): domain Bacteria; kingdom Bacillati; phylum Actinomycetota; class Actinomycetes; order Sporichthyales; family Sporichthyaceae; genus Sporichthya; species Sporichthya brevicatena. Next base: position 29,328 of record NZ_BAAAHE010000037.1, on the reverse strand, counting down.
CCGGGTTCGAGGCCGACCCGAACCGCTACCTCGTCGTGGCGGTGCGCGACGGCAAGCGCGTCGGGCTCGTGTACCTCTCCGGCGTCCCGGCCGCCAAGGCGGCGGCCATCGGTCCGGACCTGATCCGGGCGATCCGCGCGACCTGAGCGGGCCCCGGGGCGGCTCAGGCGGGGCGGCGCCCCGTGGTGGCGGCGATCCAGCCGTCGAGGGTCTTGGCGGCGGTGCCGTCGTCGACGACGGCCGCGGCGCGGGCGATTCCCGCGCGGATGCGGTCCGGCAGCGGGGCGGTGTCGGCCGGGTCACACACGGCGAGCGCCGCACCGGCGTTGAGCAGCACCGCGTCGCGGACGGCCCCGGTCCGGCCGGCCAGCAGGTCGCGGACCACGCCGGCGTTGTGGACGCGGTCCCCGCCCCGCAGCGCGCCGGGCTCGGAGCGCGGCACGCCCAGCTCGACGGGGTCGAGCACACCCTCGGTCACCGTGCCGTCCCGGACCTCCCAGTAGCTGGAGGTCGTGGCGGTGGTGAGCTCGTCCAGCCCGTCGTCCCCCCGGAACACCAGGGCCGACACGCCGCGCCGGGCGAGCACGCCGGCGGCGATCGGGGCGATCCGGCGGTCGGCGACCCCGACGGCCTGCGCCGTGGGCCGGGCCGGGTTCGCCAGCGGGCCGAGGAAGTTGAAGATCGTCGGGATCGCGAGCTCGCGGCGCACCGGGATCGCGTGCCGCAGGGCCGGGTGGTAGACCGGCGCGAAGCAGAACGTGATTCCCGCCTCGACCGCGACCGCGGCGACGTCGGCCGGGTCCAGGTCGAGCGCCACGCCGAGCTCTTCGAGCACGTCCGCGGTCCCACAGGCGGAGGACGCGGCCCGGTTACCGTGCTTGACCACGCGGACGCCGGTCGCGGCGGCCACGATCGAGGCCATCGTGGAGATGTTCACGGTGTGGGCCTGGTCACCCCCGCTGCCGACGATGTCGAGCGTGGGACCGGGCACCTCGATCAGGCGGGCCCGGGAGAACATGGCCCGGACCAGGCCTTCCACCTCCGAGACCGTCTCGCCCTTGGAGCGCAGCGCGACGACGAAGGCGGAGATGTGCACCGGGCTGGCCTCGCCGCCCATGATCTGGTCCATCGCCCAGGCGGTGGTGTCGGCGTCGAGGTCCTCGCGCCGCACCAGGGCGCCGAGCAGCTCGGGCCAGCGGTTCACGGCGCTCAGGCCGGGGCGGCGAGTCGGCGGCGCAGCAGCGAGGCGGTGGCGTCCGCCAGCGCGATCGGGTCGATCGGGTGCGGCACCACGGCGTCCGCGCGCGACCAGGTGGCCAGCCAGCCGTCCTGCACCCGTCCGATCAGCACCAGGATCGGCGGGCAGCGGTAGATCTCGTCCTTGAGCTGGCGGCAGATGCCCATCCCGCCGGCCGGGACGGCCTCGCCGTCCAGGATCGCGACGTCGATGCCGCCCGCGTCCATGGCGCTGAGCACGGCGGGCTCGGTGGCGCACTCGAACACCTCGACCCGCGGCAGCTCCGGGGCCGGGCGGCGGCCGAGGGCCAGCCGGACGTCGTTCCGCACGTTGACGTCGTCGCTGTAGACCAGGACCCGCATGGTGACCTCGGGGGTCTGCGCGGAACCGTGCTCGCTCACTGCGGTCTCTCCTGAATGGGTCAGGCAGGCGGGTCAGGCCGGGCGGGGCGGTGCGACCGGGCGGTACGCCGGTGCGGACGATGGTATCGACGCCGCGTCAGAGGCCCCGGAGAGGCCTTTTTCCAGCGTGTTTCGGCGGTCCGTGGAGCGCCGACGCCACACCGGCAGGGCCGGTCATCAGGGGCCGAACGAGGCCCGACATAATGACGCCCGTGGTCACCGCCCAAGCTGTCGAGAGCCCCCCTGCGCACGGTGCTGTCAACCGACCGAACATGGTCAGTGTCGGCACGATCGTGTGGTTGTCGTCGGAGCTGATGTTCTTCGCGGCCCTGTTCGCGATGTACTTCACGATCCGCTCGGTCACCGGCGACGAGAACTGGCCGCCGGAGAGCGTGCATCTGAACCTGCCGTTCGCCGCGACCACCACCACGGTCCTCGTGCTGTCGTCCGTCACGTGTCAGCTCGGCGTCTTCGCCGCTGAGCGCGGCGACGTGGAGAAGCTGCGTTTCTGGTTCATCATCACGTTCCTGATGGGGGCCTTCTTCGTCGCCGGCCAGGCCACGGAGTACACCGAGCTGACCAACGAGGGCATGACGATGTCGGCCCACGCGTACGGCTCGATGTTCTACCTGACCACCGGTTTCCACGGCCTGCACGTGACGCTCGGACTTTTCGCGTTCCTGTTCGTCCTCGGACGGACGTTCGTGGCGAGTCGGTTCACCCATGAGCAGGCCACCAGCGCGATCGTCGTCTCGTACTACTGGCACTTCGTCGACGTCGTCTGGATCGGCCTGTTCGGCATGATCTACCTGCTCAAGTAAGGGAATGGCGTGAAACGGCTTTCCGCACGACGACGCCACCCGCTGGCTGCGGTCGTCGTTCTGTTGCTCGCCCTGGGAGTGGTGGGTGGCCTCTACGCCACCTTCGCCCCCTCCGGGACTGCCGAGGCGGCGGACGACGCCTCCTCGCTGCAGATCCAGGAGGGCAAGGGCCTCTACATCACCAGCTGCTCGAGCTGCCACGGCCTGAACGCCGAGGGCACCTCGGACGGCCCGCCGATCGCCGGCGTCGGCGCGGCCTCGGTCGACTTCCAGGTCGGCACCGGTCGCATGCCGCTGCAGTCGCGCGAGAACCAGGGCCCGCGCAAGAAGCAGTTCTTCACCGAGAAGGAGACGGCCGCGATCGTCGCGTACGTCGCTTCGATCGCGCCCGGCGGCGCCCCGGTGCCGGCCCCCGAGCAGTACGCCACCGACGGCGACCTGCAGGAGGGCGGCGAGATCTTCCGCACGAACTGCGCGTCGTGCCACAACTTCATCGGTAAGGGCGGTGCCCTGACCCAGGGCAAGTACGCGCCGAACCTGACCGAGGTCGACCCCAAGCACATCTACGAAGCGATGGTCACCGGGGCCGGCAAGGGCGCGATGCCGACGTTCAGCGACGGCATCCTGACGCCGGATCAGAAGAAGGACGTCATTACCTACATCAAGTCCATCCACGAGCAGCCCGACCCGGGCGGCTTCGCCGCCGGGCGTATCGGACCCGTGGCCGAGGGCCTGCTGGTGTGGACGGCTGTCATCGGCGCCCTCATCGGCGCCGCCGTGTGGCTGGGGGCGAGGCCGTCATGAGTTACGGATCCAACGACGGGGGCCACGGCACCGGCGTCGCGCAGGTCGAGGGCGATCCGTTCGCCGACCCGGGCCTGCCGCACCACACGCCGCGGCGCACCGACATCGACGCCCGCGCGGCCAACCGCGCCGAGCGTCAGGTGGCTGCCCTCTTCGGGCTGAGCACCATCCTCACGATCGCGTTCATCGTCTGCTTTGTCGCCATCGACAAGGAAGAGTCGATGTACGTGGTCGGTCTCGGGACCGTCAACACGCTGAACTTCGCGCTGGGCGTGACCCTGGGCGGCTCCCTCCTGTGCATCGGCTTCGCCGCGATCCACTGGGCGCGCAAGCTGATGAACGCCGAGGAGATCGTCGACTACCGGCACCCGATGAAGTCCTCCCCCGAGGACACCGCCGAGGTACTGGAGAAGTTCCGTGCGGGCGTCGAGGACTCGGCCATCCCGCGCCGGAAGCTGATCTGGACGTCGATGCTCGGCGCCATGGCGCTGTTCCCGATCGCTCCGGTGATCGCGCTGCGCGACCTCGGCCCGCTGCCGCACAAGAAGCTCCGCGGCACGCTGTGGGACGACCCGAACCACCGTCAGATCGTCCACGCCAACGACGAGCGCCGGCTCAAGCCGTCGGACTTCGCGCTGGGTTCGATGATCTCGGCGAAGCCGAACGACCTCGAGGGTCACGACGAGCTCGCGAAGGCCTCGATCCTGCTGGTCAAGCTCAACCCCAGCGAGATCCGGTCCAAGGAGCTCGCCGACCGCGGTTACCGCGGGATCCTCGCCTACTCGAAGATCTGCCCGCACGCGGGTTGCCCGCTGGGTCTCTACGAGAAGAACACCCACCACATGCTGTGCCCGTGCCACCAGTCCACGTTCGACCTGGCCGACTTCGGCCGCGTCGTCTTCGGGCCGTCGGCGCGTAACCTGCCCAACCTCGCGATCACGGTCGACGACGAGGGTTACCTGGTGGCCAAGGGCGGCTTCGAAGAGCCCGTCGGCCCGAGCTTCTGGGAGCGGGGCGACGCCTGATGACCACGCCTACTCCCCCGCCCGCTCCGCTGACCCCGGCCGCCAAGGCCGGCGCCGGTGTGGCGACGTACCTCGACGAGCGGCTCGGCACCAACGCGGCCGCGAAGAAGAACCTGCGCAAGGTCTTTCCTGAGCACTGGTCCTTCATGCTCGGCGAGATCGCGCTGTACAGCTTCATCATCCTGCTCGCCACCGGCGTCTACCTGACGCTGTTCTTCCGGCCGAGCATGCAGGAGGTCGAGTACGAGGGCTCCTACGAGCCTCTGCGCGGCGTCCACATGTCGGAGGCGTACGCCTCGACGCTGGACATCAGCTTCGACGTCCGCGGTGGTCTGCTCATGCGGCAGATCCACCACTGGGCGGCGCTGATCTTCGTCGCGGCGATCTTCCTGCACCTGTTCCGCATCTTCTTCACCGGCGCGTTCCGCAAGCCGCGTGAGCTGAACTGGCTCATCGGTAACGGCCTGCTGACGCTGGCGCTGATCGAGGGCTTCGCCGGCTACACCATCCCGGACGACCTGCTCTCCGGCACCGGTCTGCGCATCGCCGAGGGCGTGATGCTGTCAGTCCCGGTGGTGGGCACGTACGTGCAGTTCTTCCTCTTCGGCGGGGAGTTCCCCGGCGAGGCGATCGTCCCGCGTCTGTTCGTGGTCCACGTGCTGCTGCTCCCGGGCATCATGCTCGCGCTCATCACGATCCACCTGATGCTGGTCGTCGTGCAGAAGCACACGCAGTTCCCCGGCCCGGGCCGCACCAACGAGAACGTCGTCGGCTTCCCGCTGATGCCGGTCTACATGGCGAAGGCCGGTGGCTTCTTCTTCGTCGTGTTCGGCATCTGCGCCCTGCTCGGCGGTATCGCCCAGATCAACCCGGTGTGGTTGTACGGGCCGTACTTCCCTGATCAGATCTCCGCGGGTTCACAACCGGACTTCTACATCGGCTTCCTCGAAGGCTCGCTCCGTGCGATGCCGAACTGGGAGACGAACCTGTTCGGTCACACGATCAGCTGGAACATCCTCGTGCCCGGCCTGATCCTGCCCGGCGTGATGTTCACGATCATGGCGCTGTACCCGTTCATCGAGGCCTGGGTCACCGGCGACAAGCGGGAGCACCACCTGCTCGACCGTCCCCGCGACGTTCCGGTCCGCACGGCCCTCGGTGCGATGTCGATCGCGTTCTACCTGCTGCTGTTCATCAACGGTGGCAACGACATCATCGGGTTCACGTTCGGGATCTCGATCAACAACGTCACCCGGTTCACGCAGGTCGCCCTGTTCGTGGTCCCGCCGCTGGTCTTCATGATCACGAAGCGGGCCTGCATCGGGCTCCAGCGGGCGGACCTGAACAAGGTCCTCCACGGCCGCGAGACGGGCATCATCAAGCGTCTGCCCAACGGCGAGTTCATCGAGGTTCACGCCCCGATCTCCGCCGAGGAGCGCTTCACGCTGATGGCGCGCAACAACTACGCGCCGCTCGACCCGGGTCCGGCCACGGACGCCGAGGGCATCCCCGCCCCCGGCCACAAGGCCGCCAAGCTCCAGGCCCGGCTCTCGAAGTTCTGGTACGCCGACGACCTGCCGAAGCCCTCGGCCGAGGAGTACGCGGAGCTCACCGCGGGCCACGGTCACGGCGACGACCACGACGGCGGCCACCACTAGGCAGAACCAGGACGGCCGGTCAACCTCACGGTTGGCCGGCCGTTCTGCGTTCTGGCTCCGGGGTGGGCGACGCGCGACGCACAGGCGCGGCCGGGTCGACTACTCGGAGTGCAGCCCTTCGAGGAACGGGAGCGCGACGATCCCGACCAGGAGGGCGAGGACGATCTGGGTGCCGATCCCGATCGCGGCCCACCGCAGGTGCTGTGCCGCACTCCCCCGCGTCGGCGTTCCCACCGTCTCCCCGGCCGCTACGGGCGTCCACGGGGCGATCGGGGCCCCGGCGGCCGCCACCGGGGCGTCCTGAGCTTCCTGAGCGGCCATCGGTGCCTCCGGCGCGAGTGTGGGCTCCGCGGGCGCTCCCGGGGCCGTCGGGACGGGTGCGGGCTCCCCCGCCGACGCGGCCGCGGCCTCCACGGCGGTGACGTAGGTCAGCGCGAAGCCGGGGACGGGCGGCGTCTGGGCCGGGATGGCGGCGGTGTTCTCCTCAGTCCTCACACCCGTTCGACGCCGCCACGCCCGTCCGGAGTTCCCGTCCCCCGCTCCGAGTTCCACGTCACCCCGCCCCCGGGGCGCCGGACTCCAGCTTCACCAGGCGAGCCCCCTCTTCACCAGGCCGCCCGGCGGGTGAAGCAGGGCCTCAGCTGGTGAAGGCGCGCGGGGCGGCTGGTGAAGCGGGCGGGGCGGGAGCGGGGCGGCTGGTGAAGCGGGGCGGGGAAAGGCGACGGCCCCGGTCCCCCAGGAGGGGGGCCGGGGCCGGGAGGCCGAGCGGGAGGGCGCCTAGTGGGCGTGCTCGCCGCGGTAGTACTCGAAGACCATGCCCCAGACCGCGTAGGCGAAGATCGGGACGGCGAGGGCGAACAGCCACATGCCGAAGACGATCCCGAGGGTCGCGACGCCGCCGGCGCCGGCGAGGATCAGCGGCCACCAGCTGTGGGGACTGAAGAAGCCGAGCTCGCCGGCACCGTCCTCGATCAGCGCGGTGGGGTCGTCCTCCGGGCGGAGGTCGATCCGCTTGGCGGTGAACAGCAGGTAGAAGCCGATCAGCGCGCACAGCCCGATGGTCAGGGTGAGGGCAGTCGTGCCCGTCCAGTCCTCCGAGTAGTACCAGTAGATCGGGGTGACCGGGATCAGGAAGATCCCGATGCCCGCGAAGAGGTTGCCCTCAACCTTCACAGCCGTCTACTCCTGTCCGTACCCGGCGCCACCGTGGCCGGGCTGGTCGTGGGTGTCGTCCTCGCGTTCGAGGACCGCGGTGGACGTGCGGCCCTTCTCCCGGTCGTGACCCTCGAGGTCGGGCTCGCCGTAGATCTCGTCGAGCACGGTCTTGCCGCGGGTCGGGGCGTCGTGCGCGGAGGCGAACTCCGGGTGGTGCAGGTCGAACGCCGGGCTTTCCGAGCGGATGCGCGGCATCGAGGAGAAGTTGTGCCGCGGCGGCGGGCAGGACGTCGCCCACTCGAGCGAGCGGCCGTAGCCCCACGGGTCGTCCGGCAGGACCGGCTTCGGCTTCCGGTGCGTGAGGATCACGTTGAGGATGAACGGCAGGGTCGACATACCGAGCAGGAAGGCGCCGACGCTGGAGACCATGTTCAGCGTCGTGAAGCCCTCGCTGGCCTTGTAGTCGACGTACCGACGCGCCATGCCCTCGGCGCCCAGCCAGTGCTGGACGAGGAACGTGGTGTGGAAGCCGACGAACAGCGTCCAGAAGTGGACCTTCGCCAGCCGCTCGTCGAGCATGCGGCCGGTCATCTTCGGCCACCAGTAGTAGAAGCCGGCGAACATCGCGAACACGACGGTGCCGAAGACCACGTAGTGGAAGTGGGCGACGACGAAGTACGAGTCCGACAGCTGGAAGTCCAGCGGCGGCACCGCGAGGATGACGCCGGTCAGACCGCCGAAGAGGAACGTGACGAGGAAGCCCACGGCCCAGAGCATCGGCGAGTCGAACGAGATCGCTCCTCGCCACATCGTTCCGACCCAGTTGAAGAACTTCACACCGGTCGGTACGGCGATGAGGAACGTCATGAAGGCGAAGAACGGCAGCAACACACCGCCGGTGACGTACATGTGGTGCGCCCACACGGTCACGGACAGGGCGGCGATCGCCAGCGTCGCGAAGACGAGGCCCTTGTAACCGAAGATCGGCTTGCGGCTGAAGACCGGGAGGATCTCGGTGATGATGCCGAAGAACGGCAGGGCGATGATGTAGACCTCGGGGTGCCCGAAGAACCAGAACAGGTGCTGCCAGAGCAGCGCACCGCCGTTGGCCGACTCGAAGACGTGCGTCCCGAACTGTCGATCGGACTCCAGCACCAGCAGGGCCGCCGCGAGCACCGGGAAGGCGATCAGCACGAGCACGCTCGTCACCAGGATGTTCCAGGTGAAGATCGGCATCCGGAACATCGTCATGCCGGGTGCGCGCATGCAGATGATCGTGGTGATGAAGTTGACGGCACCGAGGATGGTGCCGAAGCCGGACAGGGCCAGGCCCATGATCCAGAGGTCGGCGCCGACGCTCGGCGAGTGGACGTTGTCCGACAGCGGGGTGTAGGCGAACCACCCGAAGTCAGCGGCACCGCCCGGCGTGATGAAGCCGAGCATCGCGATCGTGCTGCCGATGGAGAACAGCCAGTAGCTGAACATGTTCAGTCGCGGGAAAGCGACGTCCGGCGAGCCGATCTGCAGCGGCATGATCAGGTTCGCGAAGCCGACGAACAGCGGCGTCGCGAACATCAGCAGCATCACCGTGCCGTGCATGGTGAACAGCTGGTTGAAGTGCTCGTTGGAGACGACCTGGTTGCCCGGGCGCGCGAGCTCGGCCCGCATGACCAGGGCCATGATGCCGCCGAGGATGAAGAACGTGAACGACGTCAGGACGTAGAGGACGCCGATCTTCTTGTGGTCGGTCGTCGTCGCCCAGTCGATGATGATCGCGCCGAGCGCCTTCTTCTTGGTGCGCGCGTGCGTGCTGACCCGCTGGGCCTGCTCGTAGGTGGTCACGAGGTGCCTTCCGCGTTGTTTCCGGCGGCTTCACCGGAGGCCGGCGAGGAGGTGGCAGGCGCGTCGTTCGCAGGCTCGGAGTCGGTGTTCTCCTCGCCCTCGTCGCCGTTCGCCTGGCCCTCGCCCTGCGCGGGCTCGGTGTTCGTAGCCGGCTGCGTTGCCGGCGTGCTGTGGTCCGACTCCGTCGCGTACGAACCCTTGAGGTTGTACGCGCGCTCGCGGTCCTCCTTGGTGTCGAGGATGCCGCGCGGGAGCTGGCCCTCCTGGCCGTTCTTACGCAGTTCGGCGATGTGGGCGGCGTACTCCGCCTCAGTCACGACGCGGACGGTGAAGAACATCCGGGCGTGGTCGCGGCCGCAGAGCTCGGCGCACTTGCCGGAGAAGGTGCCCAGCTTGTTCGGCGTCGCCTCGAAGCTGTTCACCCGGCCCGGCATCGCGTCGATCTTGAACAGGAAGTTCGGGACCCAGAACGAGTGGATGACGTCCGCGGCGGTGACCTCGAAGCGCACCAGCTTGTTGATCGGGAGCACCAGCTCCGGCTCCTTGCCGGGGGTGCCCGCCTCGTAGACGTTCTCGTCGACGTAGTTGAACGACCAGCTCCACTGGCGGCCGACCACGTTGACCGTCAGGTCCTCCTGCCGGTCCTCGTCGAGGATGATCGACTGGTCGCGCTCGGTGAAGTAGAAGAGCACGACGACCATGACGAACGGCAGGATCGTGTAGAGCGCCTCGATCGGCAGGTTGTACCGCGTCTGGATCGGGATGTCGTTCGCGTGCTTCTTCCGGTGGAAGATGCACGCCCACAGGATCAGACCCCAGACGACGGCGCCGGTGAGGATGGCCGCCAGCCAGGAGCCCTGCCACAGCAGGAGCATCCGGGGGCCTTCCTCGGTGGCGGGGTCCGGGTACGCGAGGTTGGGGAGGTCCTCCGTGTTGCACCCGGTGCAGGTCAGCAGGACGAGAGCCAGCACGCCCAGCACCGCCCAGCGGCGGGTCCGCGGCGAGCGTTCTGGCGGGGAACCGATCGGGCGCAAGGGGGCCTTCCAGGGTGGTGACCGCGGGGTCTGAACCCGCGGATGATCAGGGGTGGAACTGCGGCCGCAGCCTACTCTGCGGGCCGAACGCGGCTGCGCCCAGGGGCCGTCCACGGGGCCGTGGCGCGGCGGGTCCCGCGGGAGCACGCACCGCCTAGGTTTGGGCACGTGGGCAGCGTCAGCACCGGCACCGATCCGAACCCGGCTCCCGTTCCGCTCGGGACGTACTTCGACGCCGCCTCCACCGAGCCGCTGCACCCCGTGGCGCGCGCCACACTCCTCGCCGCCCTGGACGACGGCTGGGCCGATCCGGCCCGTCTGTACCGGGACGGCCGGCGGGCGCGGATGCGTCTGGACGCCGCCCGCGAGATCGTCGCCGAGGTGATCGGCGCGGCCCCGGCCGAGGTCGCCTTCCCGGCGTCGGGGACGCAGGCGCTCCAGCTCGGCATCGCGGGCTGTCTGAAGGGCCGGGCCCGGGTCGGCCGCCACCTCGTCACCTCGGCCGTCGAGCACTCGGCCGTCCTGCACGCCGCGACGGCCCACGAGACGGCCGGCGGCTCGGTGGACCTGGTCGGCGTGGACCGGGCCGGTCGCGTCGACGCCGAGGCCTTCGCCGCGGCGCTGCGCCCGGACACGGCGCTGGCCTGCCTGCAGAGCGCCAACCACGAGGTCGGGACGCGCCAGCCGGTCGGGGCGATCGCCGACGCGACCGCCGCGGCCGGGGTGCCGCTGCTCGTCGACGCGGCGCAGAGCCTGGGCCGCGAGCCGGCACCGGCGGGCTGGTCGGTGCTCGTCGGCAGCGCCCACAAGTGGGGCGGCCCCGCCGGGGTGGGAGTCCTCGCGATCCGCCGCGCGGCCCGGTGGCGTTCGCCACTGCCCGGC
>NZ_BAAAHE010000037.1:0-18419 GCF_039525035.1 Sporichthya brevicatena | reverse complement strand
GAGAACGTCCCCGCGATCGCGGCCGCCGCGGCGGCGCTCGCGGCCGTGCACGCCGAGGCGGCGGCGGAGGGCGCACGCCTCGCGGCGTTCACCGAGCGGATCCGCGCCGCCGCGGCGGCGCTGCCCGACGTCGTCGTCCACGGCCCGGCGGACCCGGACGCCCGGCTGCCCCACCTGGTGACCTTCTCCTGCCTGTACCTCGACGGCGAGGCGCTGGTGCGCGAACTGGACCGCGCCGGCTTCGCGGTGAACTCCGGCTCCTCGTGCACGGCCGACACTCTGAAGCCCAGTCACGTCCTGGAGGCGATGGGTGTCCTCTCGCACGGCAACGTCCGCGTCTCGCTCCCCCGCGGCACGACCGAGGCCGACGTCGACCGCTTCTGCGCGGTGCTGCCCGGCGTGATCGCCGAGCTCCGCGACGCCGCCGGGGTGACCGGGCTGTGAGCCGGCCGGCGCAGCTGACGCTGGACACCCTCGGCCGGCGCTGCCCGGCCCCGATCATCGAGCTCGCCCGGCACCTGCGTGACGTCGAACCGGGCGAGGTGATCGCGGTGGTCTCCGACGACGCCGCCGCCGCGCTCGACGTCCCGGCGTGGTGCGAGCTCCGCGGTCAGGAGTACCTCGGCAGCGCCCCGGCCGAGCCGGGGGTCGCGTACTACGTCCGGCGGGTTCACTCCCCCGGTGCCACGCCCGCTTCCTCGGGAGCGGACTCCGGCGGCGGGAACTGACGCGGGTCGTCCGTGCTTCGGCGCAGCAGGACGTACTCGCCCCGCTCGAGCACGACTCCGTAGCCGGTCTCGCGGGCGAGGTCGACGAAGGCGTCCTGATCCGCGAGCGCGTCGAACGGCCAGTTCACCGGGTCCGTGCGGTCGACGACGATCCACTCCGGGTTCGGCCGCGACTGCCGCGAGCCGAACACCGACACCTCTGCGCGCGCGGTCAACTGCGGCACCAGACGGTTCGAGGCCTGGACCTGGGCGTCGTCGGGGATCGGGGCGAGCACGGCGCGGGCGTCGGCGACGCGGGGCTCGTCGGCCCAGGTGCTCGGCCGCACCGCCGACCACAGCGGGTGGGCCGGGACCAGCAGGGCGGTGACGACGGCGCTGATCGCGAGCGCCTCCCGGATCCGCGCGGGGCCCTGGTGCGCGCGCAGGCGCCGCAGCCCGTCGACGAACGCGACGAAGACGACCGGCATCAGCACGGCGCTGTAGTGGTAGCTGGTCCCCCAGTACAGCGCGTTGTCCGACGTCAGCCGCCACGCGAGCGTGGGCAGCACGAGCAGGAGCAGCGGCGAGCGCAGCGCCACCATCGCGGTCGGCGCGACCAGCAGGATCAGCAGCACGACCTTGGGCTCGTGCTCGAACAACCCGACGGTGACGCGCTCGAGGTGCGCGCCGAGGCCGCCGCTGTCGTCGCTGCGGCGGTGCGAGTCCCACCAGGCCGAGAACGTGCCCTCCGGGGTGTTCGCCGGGAGCAGCCAGAACACCTCGACCGCCGTCCCCGCCAGGCCCGCGACGACGGTCGCGAGGCCGAGCCGCCGGGCGCCGAACCACGCGACGAGCGCGCCGACCGCGGCGACGGTGAGCCCGAGGTCCTCCTTCACCAGCAGCAGCGGCAGCGCCCACAGGACGGCGGCGCGCAGCCGCCGTTCGGCCAGGGCCACGACGCTGCCCGCCGTCAGCGGGACGGCGAACATCACCTCGTGCGCGTCGAACCCGACGGCCTCGGCGATCCCCCACGACAGCCCGTAGCCCAGGCCGACGACCACGGCGGCGGGGCGCCCCAGCACCCGCTGGGCGTACCGGGCGATCGGCACGACGGCGATCGCGAGCAGGAAGGCCTGCGCGAGCAGGATCGTCACCGGCGTCGGGAACACCCGGTACAGCGGCGCGAGCGCCGCGTACGCCGGGGAGAAGTGATCCCCGAGCAGGTTGGCGTCCGGTCCCTCGACCTCGACGATCGGGGCGCCGCCGGAGGCGAAGCCGCGCACGGCCTGCTCGACGATCCCGAGGTCGAAGCCGGTGGTGCGGACGCGCTGGTGCAGGCGCACCGACACGACCGCGTAGAGCGCGAACAACCCGGCGGCGAGGAACCAGATCCAGGTGGTCCCGGCCGTCCGGGCGCGGCGATCCGGGGTCGGCGGGTCCGGGTGCGGCTGCCGCGGCAGCCCCGTCGAGTGCGCCGTCTGCGCCTCGGTCGCCATCGCCTGCCCCTCGGAACGCGTCAGCTCCCATCCAACCCCAGGGCCGGCGCGCCCGAGCGGACCCCGTCGTCGAAGGCGGGTGGCAGCGGCAGCTCCAAGGCCCGCTCCAGTCGCCGCAGGTACTCCGGCCGCGGGACGTCAACCGCGCCGAGTGTGCGCAGGTGGTCCGTCGTCCACTGGACGTCGAACAGCCGCTCCGCCGCCGGTCCCTCCCCCGCCGCGAGCATCTCGCCGACCGCCGCCACGGCCGCCTTGGACGCGTCGGTGACGCGGTGGAACATCGACTCCCCCGCGAAGAGGCCGCCGATCGCCAGGCCGAACAACCCGCCGGCCAGCGCGCCGTCCGCGGTGCGGACCTCGATGCTGTGCGCCCAGCCGAGCTCGTGCATCCGCCGGTAGGCGCCGCGCAGGGCCGGGGTGATCCAGCCGTGCGGACGACGGGGGTCGGCGCAGGCCGCGACGACCTCGTCGAAGGCGGTGTTCACGGTGACGGTGAACCGGCGCCGGGTGCGTCGGAGGGAACGGCTGACGTGGACCCCGTCGACGGGCAGCACGCCGCGGGGGTCCGGGGACCACCACCCCATCGGACCGCGGCGCCCCTCCGGCATCGGGAAGATGCCCGACCGGTACGCGGCGAGCAACGTGCCCGGTTCCAGGTCGGCGCCCACGCCGACCAGCCCGAGCGGGTCCGCGACCTCGACCGGGGGGAACGCCCAGGGCGTCGGTTCCGGCTCGACCGGCACGCGGGGCCCGTCGGAGGTCAGGCGGGCAGGCCCGCGAGGTGCGGCTCGACCTCCGCCGCGGCGTCCGCGCCGTAGGCGGCACCGAAGCGCTTGAGGAAGCCGGCGCGGTCGAGGGTGTACTCCTGCGTGCCGACGGTCTCGACGACGTGCGCGGCCAGCAACGACCCGATTTGCGCGCTGCGCTCCAGCCCGAGGTCCCAGCTCAGCCCGGCGAAGAAGCCGGCGCGGAACGCGTCACCGACGCCGGTGGGCTCAAGCACCTTCTCCACGGCCGCGACCGGGACGTGGACGGCCTGCTCGCCGCGCCGCTGCACCCGCGCGCCGTTGGCGCCCATGGTCATGACGCGGACCTCGACGCGCTCGGAGATCTCCTCGGCGGTCCAGCCGGTCTTCTTCTCGACGACCGAGGCCTCGTACTCGTTGGTGAACAGGTACGTCGCGCCGTCGATCAGGTTCCGGATCGCGGCGCCGTCCAGCCAGGCCACCTGCTGCGAGGGGTCGGCCGCGAACGGGATGCCGCGCTCCCGGCACTCCGCGGTGTGACGGGCCATGGCCTCGGGGTCGTTGGCGCCGATCAGGACGACGTCCAGCCCGCCCACGCGGGCGGCGATCGGCCCGAGCTCGATCTCCCGGGCCTCGCTCATCGCGCCCGCGTAGAACGAGGCGATCTGGGCCTGGTCACGGTCGGTGGTGCACACGAACCGGGCGGTGTGCTTGAGCTCGGACACGTGGACCGACGCCGTGTCGACGCCGTGGCGCTCCAACCAGGAGCGGTAGGGCTCGAAGTCCTCACCGACGGCGCCGACGAGCACCGGCTGCAGGCCGAGGCAGCCCATGCCGAAGGCGATGTTGGCCGCCACGCCGCCGCGGCGGACCTCCAGGTCCTCGACGAGGAACGACAGCGAGACCTTCTCCAGCTGGTCCGCGACGAGCGAGTCCGCGAACCGCCCCTCGAAGGTCATCAGGTGGTCGGTGGCGATCGAGCCGGTGACGGCGATCTTCACGCGGGGAACTCCTCAGGCACGGGTGCGGTCCGCCCCGGTGCACCGGCGGGCGCGGGCGGGTACGCGGACAGGGTGCGCTCAGGCTACCTGCAGGTAAGGGCTGGTTCCGCCCGCGCGCAGCGCCTAGCGTGACCCGCAGCGCACCTCGCCGAGCCCCCATCCGAGGAGGCCGTCATGGCCGATCCGCGTACGCAGTTCACCGGCACGTCCACCGGCACGTTCGTGCTCGATCCCGGCCTGGAACTCCTGTGCCGGGACGCCGAACGGCTGGCGACGACGTTCCCGCCGCCGCTGATCGAGAAGACCGGCTCGTGGCGGCCGGCCCCGTGGGACCTGAGCCCCGCGTCCGCGTGGCTCGCGCGGGGCATGCCGTCCAGCGTGCTCTAGCCCGTTCGGGTGAACCGCCGGGTGCCGAGCCGCCGGCGCGCGCTCAGTGGAAGCTGTCGCCGCAGGCGCAGGACCCGGCCGCGTTCGGGTTGTCGATCGTGAAGCCCTGCTTCTCGATCGTGTCGACGAAGTCGATGGTGGCGCCGCCCAGGTAAGGGACGCTCATCCGGTCGACGACAACGCCGACGCCGTTGAAGTCGTGCACGACGTCGCCGTCGAGCGAGCGCTCGTCGAAGAAGAGCTGGTACCGAAGCCCCGAGCAACCGCCGGGCTGGACCGCGATGCGCAGCTGGAGGTCGTCACGACCTTCCGCTTCGAGCAGGTTCTTGACCTTCGAGACCGCAGCGTCGGTCAGGACGACGCCGCTGGTGGTGGTCTCGCTGGATGCCGTCATGAGCTCGCTCCTGGCGTATGTACGGGTCCGGTCCGCATGTGCGGAACACACCCATGCTGACACACGAGACCCCCTCCGGCATTCCCGTCGACCGGGGCGGACGAAGGCCTGTGCACAGAGTCACACGGATTGCCCGCCTTGCTCGGGCGCGCCCGCCCGGGGCCGGTGGGTGCTCCGCCGCTGGTCAGCGGCGCGACCAGGCCCGCGCGACCCGGGCGGCGAGGGCCTGGAGGTGGACCGCGGGTTCGGCCATGGCGGCCTCCGCGGATCCGGCGAGTTCCGCCACCGAGTAGGCCGACTCGACCCCGAGGGCGGCCATCTCCCGCCGTCCGACCTCGACCTGGCCGGCGAGGACGACGCACGGCCGCGCCACCGACATCGCGAGTTCGGCGACGCCGGAGACGACCTTGCCCTGCAGGGACTGCCAGTCGAAGCAGCCCTCGCCGGTGACGACCACGTCGACGGCCGCGGCCGCCTCCGCCAGGCCGGTCAGCTCGATGACGCCCGCGATGCCGGGCACGCGGCGTGCACCGAGCAGCAACAGTCCGTAGCCGAGCCCGCCGGCGGCGCCCGCCCCGGCGGCGATCGCGAGCGAACCGGTCATGTTCAGGCCCACGTCGGGCTGCGCGGCGCGGGCGAAGTGCTCCAGCGCGGCGTCCAGTCGCTGGACCTGGTCGGCGGTCGCCCCCTTCTGGGGGCCGAACACCGCGCTCGCGCCCCGCAGGCCCAGCAGGGGGCTGTCCACGTCGGAGGCGATGCGGACGTCGACGCCGGCGAGCCGCTCCCGGGCCGCGGACAGGTCCAGCGCGGCCGGGTCCAGGTCGCCCAGGGCCGCTCCCCCGTCGCGCAGCAGGTCGCCGGGCTGCGCGCCCAGGGCCGCGAGCGCTCCGGCCCCGCCGTCGTTGGTGCCGGACCCGCCGAGGCCGATCACCAGCGCGCGGGCCCCGGCGTCCAGGGCCGCGGCGATCAGCTCCCCGACGCCGGCGGTGGTGGTCCGGGTGGGATCGCGGCGGTCCGGCGGGACCAGATGCAGGCCGCAGGCCTGGGCGGACTCCAGGTAGGCGGTGCCGTCGGCGGTCAGCAGCAGCGTGGCCGGGACCGGATCCCCCAGCGGGCCGGTGACGGTCACGGCGAGCAGCTCACCGCCGAGGGCGGCGGCGACGACGTCGACGAAGCCGGGGCCCCCGTCCGAGAGCGGCGCGACGGTGATCTCGTCGTCCGGGGCGGCCGAGCGCCAGCCCGCCGCGATCGCGGCGGCGGCGTCCGGAGCGCTCAGGGTTCCGGTGAAACAGTCGGGGGCGACGAGGACACGCATCCGCGGAAGATAACGCGCAAGCGAAGCGTTCTTCCCGGTACGCGGCCACGGAAACAGCGCGGCACGGTTCGACACGAACACCTGTGCAAACATCGTGACCGGAAGCGCGCAAAGGAGAACGCCGTGAGCATCAGCACCCCGGTGCCACTGACCCTGCTGACGCGAGGCCCGGCGGACCTGTCCTCCGAGCGGGGCGTCGAGTGCCCCGGCGAGCTGCCACCGGCCGCCGACCCGGCCCTCGCCGAGCGCATCGCGGCCGCGAAGGCCGCGCTCGGGAGCCGCGTCTTCGTCCTCGGTCACCACTACCAGCGCGACGACGTCATCGCCTTCGCGGACGTCACCGGTGACTCCTTCAAGCTCGCGCAGCAGGCCGCGGCGCGGCCCGAGGCCGAGTTCATCGTCTTCTGCGGCGTGCACTTCATGGCCGAGTCCGCCGACATCCTCACCGGCGACCACCAGCGCGTGATCCTCCCCGACATGGCCGCCGGCTGCTCGATGGCCGACATGGCGACGTGGGAGCAGGTCGAGGACGCCTGGGACGTGCTCGCCGACGCCGGCGTCGCCGACCGGACGATCCCGGTCTCGTACATGAACTCCTCCGCCGCCATCAAGGCCTTCACCGGCCGCCACGGCGGGACGATCTGCACCTCCTCGAACGCGCACGTCGCCCTGACGTGGGCCTTCGAGCAGGGCGAGAAGGTGCTGTTCCTCCCCGACCAGCACCTCGGTCGGAACACCGCCGTGCGGCACCTCGGGATGAGCCTCGAGGACTGCGTCGTCTACGACCCGCACAAGCCCAACGGCGGGCTGACGGAGCGTCAGCTGCAGGACGCGAAGATGATCCTGTGGCGCGGGCACTGCTCGGTCCACGGCCGGTTCACCGAGCAGAACGTGCACGACGTGCGCGAGCGCATCCCGGGCGTGAACGTCCTCGTGCACCCCGAGTGCCGCCACGAAGTCGTCAGTGCGGCCGACCACGTCGGGTCGACCGAGCACATCATCCGGACCCTCGAAGCCGCCCCGGCCGGTTCGGCCTGGGCGATCGGCACCGAACTCAACCTGGTGCAGCGCCTCGCGAAGCAGCACCCGGACAAGCAGGTCGTCTTCCTCGATAAGACCGTCTGCTACTGCTCGACGATGAACCGCATCGACATGCCGCACCTCGCTTGGGCACTGGAGTCCCTCGTCGAGGGGCAGGTCCGCAACGTCATCACCGTCGACGCCGAGACTGCCCGCTACGCGAAGATCGCCCTCGACCAGATGCTGGCCCTGCCGGGCATCTGACCCACCGTGTCAAAAAAGGGTGTCACCCTTTTTTGACAGGACGGTCAGGACGACTCGCCCGCGGGCAGCGCGGTGCGGCCGAGCCCGAGGCCGAGGTAGACCGCGGCGTACTGCCCGGTCGACAGGAGCGAGGCGTACCGGCTGACCGGGCCGCCGTCGTGGCAGGAGAGCACGCGGTGCCGGACACCGTTCTGCTCGGCCTCGGCCAGCAGGCGGCCGCGGGTCATCCGGACCGTCGTGTCCTCGGAGCCGTCGTCGAGGACGATCAGCACCGGCCGCTGCTCGGCGGGCCCGTCCTCGAACGGGTCGGCGAAGATGTCGTTGCTCCGGTTCACCCCCGCGCCCCGGATGACGGGGATCAGGTGGTCGGCGTCGGCCGCGAGCGCGGTCCGGCCGCTCGCCTGCCGCATCGCCTCGGCGACGCGCCGACCGGCGCGGGCCGCGAGCACCGAGCCGCCCCACACCAGCGGGACCGCCTCGGCGAGCTCGACGGCCAGGTCCTTGGCCGGGTTCGACCCGAGGTTCCGGAGGGGCGCACAGGCCACCGCCGACTCCACGAGCTTCTCCGCGACCTCCTCGGCGTCGACCTCCGGGCCGAGGCCGAGGGTGTGCAGCGCCTGCAGGGCGACGACCGCGACCGCGAGGACGTCGGTGGTCTGCGTCGGCAGGAGCACGGTCGAGCGGGACGCGGAGGACTCGGCGAGCGGGGACTGCGCCGGCGTCGAGACCAGCAGGTTGCACCCGCGGCGGACGGCCTCGGCGGCGGCGGACGCGGCGTCCGGGCTGTGGCCGCCGGGCGCGATGACCACGACGAGGTCGAGCGCACCGGCCCACCCCGGCAGGCCGGGGCCCGGCCACGCGACGAACGGCACCGGGCACCAGGGCTCCAGGACCGCCCGCAGCAGGCGGGCGTCGGACCCGGCGGCGACGACCGCACGGGGGCGCTGCGTGTTGGCCAGTGCCGCCATCGCCTCGGTCGCGGCGTTCACCTCGTGGCGCACGCGCGAGCCGGCCTCGGCGAGATGACGGAGCAGGTCGTCGACCCCGGCGAGCGCGGTCTCGTCCTCGAGCAGACGGTCGTCGAAGAAGTCCACGGCCACGGGCGCAGGTCCTCGGTTCCTCGGGCGGCGAGCCCGGTTCGGGCAGGTCAGGGCGGACGTCAGCGTAGAACCCGGGCGGGAGGCGCGCGGCAGGGACGGCGCCGGGTCAGCGTCGGGTCAGGCGCCGTCGGGCTTCTCGTTCGTGCCGATCTCCTTCGGCGGCGTGCTGCCGCCGGCGGCGAGTTCGGCCTTCATCCGCGTCATCTCGAGCTCGACGTCCGACGCCGACGACAGCCGGGTCAGCTCGGCGGCGACGTCGTCCCGGGCCCCCGGCCCGGCGTCGAGGGTGCCGGCGGCGATCAGCTCGTCGATCGCACCCGCCCGGGCCTGCATCTGCTGGGTCTTGTCCTCGGCCCGCTGGATCGCGAGGCCGACCTCGCCCAGCTCGTCGGACAGGCCGCTGACGGCCTCGTTGACCCGCGTCTGGGCCTCGGCCGCGGTGTAGCTGGCCTTGATCGTCTCCTTGCGGGTGCGGAAGGAGTCGACCTGGGCCTGCAGCCGCTGGGCGGCGAGGGTGAGCTTCTCCTCCTGCGCGGCGAGCTCGGCGTGCTGCGTGTCGAGGTCCGCCGCCTGCTGCTGGATCGCCGAGCGGCGGGTCAGCACCTCGCGGGCGAGGTCCTCCCGGCCGAGCGCCAGGGCCTGCCGGGCCTGCTCCTCGCACTTGTCCGCCTGCGTCCGCAGCTGCTGCTGCTGGAGCTCGAGGCGCTTGCGGGAGGACGCGACGTCGACGACGCCCCGCCGCACCCGCTGCAGCATCTCCAGCTGCTTGGAGTAGCTGTAGTCGAGCGTCTCGCGCGGGTCCTCGGCCCGGTCGAGGGCCTTGTTCGCCTTGGCCTTGAAGATCAGCTTCAGCCGCTGCCACATGCCCATCGGCTCCGTGCCGCCCTTCCGTCAAGACGCTCTCCCGCGGGGAGCATCACCCTACGCCGACTATCCTGGGCGTGTGTTCACGCGACGCGACCGCGAGTCCGCCACCACCGAGGCCCCGTCGGCCCCCGTGGTGGAGTCGGGCAAGGGCCGACCCACCCCCAAGCGCCGCGAGGCCGAGAAGGAGCGCCGCGAGCGCATCCGCCCGCCGCGGGACAGCCGCGAGCGCGCGAAGATGCAGCGCAAGAAGCGTTCCGAGACCACACGCCTGATGCGGGAGGCCCTGAACAACGGCGACGAGCGCTACCTGCCGAACCGGGACAAGGGTCCGGTCCGGAAGTTCTGCCGGGACTGGGTCGACGGCCGGCTCACCGCCGCCGAGTTCTTCATGCCCATCGCGCTGGCCAGCCTCGTGCTGATGGTCGCCGGCGCCAACGGCATCGGCGGGTCGCTGTCCTCGGTGATGATCCTCGTGGTCCTCGTCGACTCCGCGATCCTCACGGTCCAGCTCAAGAAGGCGCTGAAGCGGAAGTTCCCGGACGAGTCCCGCCGGGGCGCCGTCTCCTACACGCTGATGCGGGCCCTGACCTGGCGCTCCATGCGCACCCCGAAGCCGCAGGTCCCCCGCGGCTTCCGCCCCAGCTGACGCCTCAGCCGAGCGGGGGCTGCTCCGCCGGTTACTCCCCCGGTCACTCCGCCGGGTGCAGCGACATCGGGCCGTAGACCTTCGCGCCGTTCTCCAGCAGGGTCACGGCGTCGACGCCCTGGTCGAGCAGCTCCCGCCACACCTCGCCGACCCAGCTCTCGGCGTCGGCCTGCGTCGGGAACTGCGGCACCGACCCGGCCACGGGGAGCACCTCGCTGCCGTCGCGCTTCTCGTACCGCCAGCTCCAGGCCATGCCACCCGCTCCGCTCGATCGTGCCGTCAGGTACGGCAGGCTAGCCGCCGTGACCGACACCCGCCCCGCACGACGCGTCCTGCTGCTCGGCGGGGCCCGGTCCGGGAAGTCGGTGGCCGCCGAGGCGATGGCCGCCGCGGCGGCGTCCGGTGGCGAGGTCGTCTACGTCGCCACCGCCGACCGGCGACCGGACGACGCCGAGTGGGCGGCCCGGATCGTCGCGCACCAGGAGCGGCGGCCCGCGACCTGGCGCACCGTCGAGACCGCCGACCCGGTACCGGTCCTGCGAGAGCCCGACCGCGGGGTGGTCCTGCTCGACTGCGTCGCGCTGTGGCTGGCCCGGGCCATGGACGCCGTCGATGCCTGGGACGACGCCGCGTGGGCCGCCGACGCCCCCACCCGTCTGGGTGAACGGGTGAATGCCCTGGTCACCGCGTGGGCAGAGGCCCGGGGGACGGTGATCGCAGTGAGCAACGAGGTCGGCATGGGTGTGGTGCCCGCGACGGCGGCCGGGCGACGGTTCCGCGACGAGCTCGGCCGGCTCAACGTGCGCCTCGCCGCGGCGGCCGACGAGGCCTATCTGGTGGTCGCCGGGCGCCTGCTCCCCCTGGCCCAGCCCGGGGCCGGTGCCGGGGTCGGTTCCGGGGCCGGTGCGGGGTGGGCGTAGTGCCCCCGGTCGCGACGTGTCCTAGGCTCCGGGCGCGATGAACAACGCGCGCCTGGACAAGCTCTCCGGTCTCATCGAGTGGCCGGACGACGACGCACGCTCCGCGGCGGTCGCGCGGCTCCGCGAACGCCGGGAGGACCCGCTCGGGCGGCTCGGAGACATCGCGGCCTGGCTGGCCGCCGTCTACGGCGTCTGCCCGCCGCCCCCGCCGGCGCGCGCGAAGCTGATGATCTTCACCGACGACGCCGGTGTGCCGGACGTCGTCGACCGGGTGGCCTCCCACAGCCTGCGGGCCGTGCTCCGCAGCCGGGCCGACGGCGAGGCGACCGAGGTCTGGGACGCCCTGGCCCGCGGGGCCCTGCTCGCGGACACCGAGGCCGACATCGGCACCGACCTGCTGCTGCTCGCCGCCCCGAGCGAGGCGGCCCGGGTCCCGGCCGCGACCCTCATCGCGTTCCTCAACGAGGCCGACGCGCAGACCGTCGCGAGCACGCTGCGCGGTGACCAGGAGTGGATGCGGATGGTCTCGGCCGTCCGCGACAGCCTCCGCCGCGTGAAGAAGGCCCCCGAGGACCCGCTGTCGCTGCTCGAGGCCCTCGGTGGGACCGAGATCGCCCACCTGACCGGCGTCATCCTCGGCGCGGCGGCACGCAAGCTCCCGGTGATCTTCGAGGGCCTGGCCCCGACGGCGGCCGCGCTGATGGCGCACCGGATCAACGAGGCCGCCGGCGCCTGGTTCATGCCGGCGCACAACGACCCGGACCCGGCCAGCACGTCCGGCCTGCGCTACCTGGGCCGCTCGGCGCTGCTGGACGTCGGACTGTTCCCGGGTGACGGCATCGCCGTCCTCCTCGCGGCCGAGATGCTCGACGTCGCCGCGGCGTCCCTGTCGGACACCGGCCGGATCGCCGGCGAGGGCGAGACCTGGTTCTCCGACCCGCTCTCCCCGCTCTCGGAGATCCCGGTGGAGCCCGAGGGCGACACGTCCGCCCCCGGTTCCTGACGCGGGACCGGCCGGCGTGCGGTTCCCCGCCCGGCTGACCGCCGGGGCCCGACTCTCCGTCGGGTTGCTCACGGTGGTTCCCGTCGGTGCGGTCCGGGCCGAGCGTGAGCAGGCCGGCGCCGCGATCCTCTGCGCGCCGCTGGTCGGCGCGGGACTCGGCGCGGGCGTCGGACTCGTGGCGTGGGGGCTCGGCGAACTCGGCACGTCGACGCTGATCACCGGTATCGGCGTCGTCGCGCTGTTCGCCGCCCTGACGCGGGGCCTGCACCTCGACGGCCTGGCCGACACCGCCGACGGCCTCGGCAGCCGCAAGCACCCCGACGGCGCCCTCGCGGTGATGAAAGCCTCCGACATCGGTCCGTTCGGCGTGCTGTCGATCCTGTTCGCCGTCCTGCTCCAGTGCGTCGCGGCCGCCACCCTGCTCGCCCGCGGCCCGGACCACCACGCGGTCGCGCTGCTCGCCCTCGCGGCCGCCACCGCCCGGATCCCGGTCGTGTGGGCGTGCCGCGCCGGCCTGCCCGCCGCCCGGCCCGAGGGCCTCGGCGCCCTGGTGGGCGGGACCGTCCCCGGCGCCGCGGCCGCGGTCTGGGCCGGGACGGCGCTGTGGGTGGCCGCGCTGATCGGGCTCTGGACCGACGTCGGCGCCGCCCGCGCCGTGATCGCCGTCGGGCTCGCTCTCCTCGCCGCCGCCGCTCTGCTCGAGCACTGCCGACGCCGGTTCGGCGGGATGACCGGGGACGTGCTCGGCGCGCTCGTCGAGACCGCGATGACGGTCGCTCTCGTGGTGCTGTCGACGACCTGACCGTACGTCAGGTCGACAGGGCGTCCGGCAGAGCGAAGCGTCAGCGCACGTGCGAGGGGACGAACGGCGGCTTCGTCACCTGGAACCGGCCGGGCCGCCCCCGGACGTCGACGACGACCTCGTCGCCGTCGGCCACCGCGTCGGCCGTGCCGGCCTCGACGAGCGCGAGCCCGATGCCGACCTTGCGGGTCGGGGAGAACGTGCCGCTGGTGACCTCACCGATCGCGGCGCCGCCCTCCGCGCGCAGGACCGTCATGTGGCAGCGCGGGATCGCGCGCTCCAGGCCGACCAGACCGACCAGGCGGCGGGACCGGCCCGCGGCCTTCTCGGCCAGGAGCGCGTCGCGGCCCCAGAACGCCGGCTTGTCCCAGCCGACGGCCCAGCCGAGCCCGGCCTGCACGGCAGTGACGGCACGTGAGATGTCCTGGCCGTGCAGGGGGTACCCCATCTCGGTGCGCAGGGTGTCGCGCGCACCGAGGCCGCAGGGCACGGCGCCGAACTGCTCCCCGGCCTTGAGCAGGGCGTCCCACAGGTCGCCGGCGTCCTCCCAGCGCGGCAGCAGCTCGTAGCCCCGCTCGCCGGTGTAGCCGCTGCGGCAGACGACGACCGGACGGCCGTCCCAGGTGGCGTCGACGAAGCTCATGTAGTCGTGCCCCGTCGGCAGCCCGAGGGCCGCGACCAGGTCGTCGGCGCGCGGACCCTGGACGGCGAGGACGCCGAAGTCGGTGTGCCGGTCGGTGACCGTGACGCCGGCCGGAGCGGCGTCGGCCAGCAGGCCCGCGACCGTGGCGCAGTTGGCCGCGTTCGGGACGACGAGCACGTCGTCGTCGGCGCGCAGGTAGACGATCAGGTCGTCGACGACACCCCCGTCCTCGGCGCAGCAGAGGCTGTACTGCGCGGACCCGGGGGCGATGCGGTCGAGCGCGTTGGTGAAGCAGGAGTCGACGAACGCGGCGGCGCCCGGTCCGGTGACCGAGAGCTTGCCCAGGTGCGTGACGTCGAAGACGCCGACGGCCGTGCGCACCGCGGTGTGCTCGGCGACGACGCCGAGCTTCGCGGGGACGCCGCCGTAGTCGATCGGCATCTCCCAGCCGCCGAAGTCGGCGAGCTTCGCGCCCAGCTCCTGGTGCCGTTCGTGCAGGGGCGAATGCCGCAGTTCGGTCATGGGCACACGCTAGTGACCCGGCAACCGGGCGCAGCGCCGTGGCGCGGTTAGGCTTCGAACTCAGCCCTGCCCGCGATCTTGAAGAGGACCTCGCCGTGGCCACGATCTCCCTGTCCGCTACCGCCGCCACCGAGGTGCGTGCCGACGCCGTCGTCGTCGGCGTCAGCTCCGGCCCGAAGGGTCCGGTGCTCACCGCCGGCGCGAAGGCGATCGAGGCCGCCGGCATCGCGAAGCTGGCAGGCGTCCTCAAGGCCATGGGCGCCACCGGCAAGGCCGAGGAGGTCACGAAGATCCCCGCGTCCGGGTCGATCCGGGCCTCGGTCGTCGTGGTCGTCGGCCTCGGTGAGCCGCAGGGCCGCGCGGGCTACTCGGCCGAGACACTGCGGCGCGCGGCCGGGGCCGCGACCCGCTCGCTGGCCGGCAACAAGTCCGTCGCGCTCGCGCTGCCCGCCGACACCGTCGACGAGGTCGGCGCCGTCGCGGAGGGCGCGCTGCTCGGGGCGTACTCCTACCTGCGCTACCGCACGAACGGCTCCACTCCCCCGGCACCGGTGGGGGCGATCACCGTTGTCTCGTCGCTGACCGGCGACCGCGCCGCCAAGGCGGCGGTCACCCGCGCGGAGATCGTGGCCGACGCCGTCTGCTTCGCCCGCGACCTCGTCAACACCCCGCCCTCGGACCTGCACCCGGCCGACCTCGCCGCGTCCGCGGACTCCTACGGCCGCAAGGCCGGCCTCGCCGTCGAGATCCTCGACGAGCGCGCCCTGAAGAAGGGCGGCTTCGGCGGCATCCTCGCCGTCGGGCAGGGGTCGGAGAACAAGCCGCGCCTGGTGCGGATGTCGTGGACCCACCCGAAGGCCAAGAAGACGATCGCGTTCGTCGGCAAGGGCATCACGTTCGACTCCGGCGGCCTGTCGCTCAAGCCGGCGGACGCGATGATCACGATGAAGTGCGACATGGGCGGCGCGGCCGCGGTGATCGCGGCGATCAGCGCGATCGCCCGCCTGAAGCTGCCGGTCAACGTCACCGCGTGGGCGCCGACCGCCGAGAACATGCCCTCCGGCACGGCGCAGCGCCCGTCCGACGTCCTGAAGATGTACTCGGGCAAGACCGTCGAGGTGCTCAACACCGACGCCGAGGGCCGGCTCATCCTCGCCGACGCGATCGCACGGGCGTGCGAGGAGTCCCCGGACGTCCTCGTCGACGCGGCGACCCTGACGGGGGCGGCGATGGTGGCGCTCGGGCACCGCACGTCGGCCGTCATGAGCAACGACGACGACCTGCGCACGCGCGTCCATGAACTCGGCGAGCGGACCGGCGAGCGCATGTGGCCGATGCCGATGCCGGAGGAGCTGCGCAACTCGCTCAAGTCCTCGGTCGCCGACATCGCGAACATCGGCGAGCGTTGGGGCGGCGCGCTGTCCGCGGCGCTGTTCCTGCGCGAGTTCGTCGCCGACGGCGTGAAGTGGGCCCACCTCGACATCGCCGGCCCCGCCTTCAACGAGGGCGAGCCCTACGGCTACGTGCCCAAGGGCGGGACGGGCGTCGCGGTCCGCACCCTGGTCGCGCTGGCCGAGGACGTCGCCGCCGGCTGACGCCGCGGGTCCGGCGTCAGTTCGGGCAGAGGTCGCCGCCCGGCGGGCAGTCGAGCACCAGCCCGCCGGCCTTGCGCCACGCCGTTTCGTTCGCGGGCCGCAGGGCCGCGGCGAGGCGGAGCGCCTCCGCGGGCATCAGCCCGGACGCCGCGAACTTGATCGTGTAGTTCGGCGCCCACGCGATCAGCACGGTCACCGGCGCGGCACCGGGCGGGGCGGACCACGCGGCGGCGCGGCCGCCGATGCGGGTCCCGGTCACCTTCCCGCCCAGCTTGCGCAACACCGCGGTCTGAGCCGTCAGCCCGCGCAGGTGCCCGGTGATCCGCACGCTCGAGTCGGCGACGGGGTCGGCGTACTCGGCGTACCAGTCGAAGGAGCGGTCGTCCGCGAGATAGAGCTTGCGGCTCGCCCCGATCGGCTTGAGGCCCTGGCTGAGGAACCAGTCGCCCGAGCGCAGGACGACGAACCGGCTCTCACCCGCCACGACCGGCCCGCCGGCGTCGGCAGCCGCCCCCGTCGCGCCGGGCGTCCCGGTGCCGCCGGGTCCCGGGGTCGCCCCGGCGGTCGCGCCCGCGAGGGCGCCCTCGGCCGGCCCGTCCCCCTCGCCGCCGCCGTCGCCGCCGCACCCGGCGCCCATCAGGCTGAGGGCGGCGAGCACGGCAGCCGCCCGGGCTCGCACGTCAACGCCCTTGCTTGCGTTCGGCCGCGCGCCGGGCGTCGTAGTCCCGCTTGCGCTGGGGGTAGCCGGTCAGCGCCACGTCGTACACGGGCACGCCGAGCTTGCCCATCAGCGAGCGGGCGTGCTCGTGGCTCGGGACCCGGCGCCGGGTCCACTCGCCGTCGTGGGCGATGAGCATGACCGTCGGTTCGGTCACCGTCGTCTGCGGCTCCAGGTAGGCCTCGACGCCGACCCGGGTCTCGGCCCACTCCTTGAGGTGGTCACGGTCGGCGAGATCGGCGCGCCGGGAATCTCCCGTGGCCGCCTTCTTGCGGAACAACCTCATCTGCCGGACCCCTCCGTGATCTGCCAGCAGTATCGCCGCTGGTCGGGCGGTTCACCCCGACCGACGTGACCAAGGCCGCTCGCCCGCCTGATCGGGGTAGGAATCACAGGTGAAAGGATGACTGTTGCTCAACCGCAGACACCAGTGAGGGAGTTCCCGTGGCGGAGCAGGCAGGCACCGAATTCGACCTCGTGATCCTGGGGGGCGGCAGCGGCGGGTACGCCTGTGCTCTGCGCGCCGCCCAGCTGGGCATGTCGGTCGCGCTGATCGAGAAGGGCAAGCTCGGGGGCACCTGCCTGCACAACGGCTGCATCCCGACCAAGGCGCTCCTGCACGCGGCGGAGGTCGCCGACCTGGCCCGCGAGGGTGAGCAGTTCGGCATCAAGACCTCGCTGCACGGCATCGACATGGCCGGCGTGAACGCCTACAAGGACGGCGTGATCAACAAGCTCTACAAGGGCCTGCAGGGTCTGGTGAAGAGCCGCAAGATCACGCTGATCGAGGCCGAGGGCCGCCTGAGTTCCCCGACGAGCGTCGACGCCGGTGGCGTCCGCTACACCGGCAAGCACATCGTGCTCGCGACCGGCTCCGTGCCCCGTTCGCTCCCGGGCCTGGAGATCGACGGCACCCGCGTCATCACCTCGGACCACGCGCTGCTCCTCGACCGCGTCCCGAGCTCGGCGATCATCCTCGGCGGCGGCGTCATCGGCGTCGAGTTCGCCAGCGTCTGGAAGTCCTTCGGCGCCGACGTCACCATCGTCGAGGCGCTGCCCCACCTGGTCCCGGTCGAGGACGAGGCCAACTCCAAGCTCCTGGAGCGCGCGTTCCGCAAGCGCGGGATCGCCTTCGAGCTCGGCGCCCGGTTCACCGGCGTCCAGCACACCGCGAACGGCGTGCAGATCACGACCGAGAACGGGAAGACCCTCGAGGCCGAGGTGCTGCTCGTCGCGATCGGGCGTGGCCCGGTGTCGGCCAACCTCGGGTACGAGGAGGTCGGCGTCGAGATGGAGCGCGGCTTCGTCAAGGTCGACGGCCTGTGCCAGACGAACATCCCGACGATCTCCGCGGTCGGCGACCTGATCCCGACCCTGCAGCTCGCGCACGTCGGCTTCGCCGAGGGCATCCTCGTCGCGGAGCGGCTCGCCGGCCTCGACGTCGTCCCGATCGACTACGACGGCGTCCCGCGGGTCACCTACTCCGAGCCGGAGGTCGCCTCGGTCGGCATCACCGAGGCCGCCGCGAAGGAGCGTCTCGGCGCCGACAACGTCGAGACGATCACGTACGACCTGGCCGGCAACGGCAAGAGCCAGATCCTCAAGACCGCCGGCGCGATCAAGCTGGTCCGGCAGAAGGACGGCCCCGTCCTCGGCGTGCACATCGTCGGCTCGCGAGCCGGCGAACTCGTCTCCGAGGCTCAGTTGATCTACAACTGGGAGGCACTGCCGAGCGAGGTCGCGCAGCTGATCCACGCTCACCCGACGCAGGGTGAGGCACTCGGCGAGGCTCACCTCGCCCTGGCCGGCAAGCCCCTGCACGCGCACGGCTGACGTCCTGAGGGTTCGCCCTGAGGGTCCGTCAGAACTCTTTACGCCACCCGGTTCCGTCCCCCGCGAGGAGAACGTCACATGCCAGTCTCGGTCACCCTTCCGGCGCTCGGCGAGAGTGTCACCGAGGGCACCGTCACCCGGTGGCTGAAGCAGGAGGGCGACACGGTCGCCGTGGACGAGCCGCTGCTGGAGATCTCGACCGACAAGGTCGACACCGAGATCCCCGCCCCGGCGGCCGGCGTCCTGGTCAAGATCACCGTCGGTGAGGACGAGACCGTCGCCGTCGGCGCCGAGCTCGGCGTCATCGGCGACGCGGGTCCGGCCGCGCCGGCCGCGCCGGCCCCGGCCGCCGAGCCCGCTCCGCCCGCTCCGGCCGCCCCGGTCGCGGAGGCCCCCGCGCCCCCGCCGGCGCAGCCCGCAGCTCCGGCTCCCGTCGCGGA